>DYHY01000025.1:3407-11708 GCA_020723935.1 Candidatus Micrarchaeum sp. | reverse complement strand
AGCGGCCTCCTCGGCCACCAGAACTACCAGCCCGCGGGTGGGAAGGACCCTCCGGGCGTTCTTTAAAGGTTTTGTTTTCCATGGGGGAAGGGTTATTTACGGAGGCGGCAAGGGGCGCCAGCGGCATGGACGCGTCCCACAAGAAGATTGTGAAGCTCGTCTCCGAAAGGATGAGGAAGCTGCATTCCGGCGAATCCTCCGGCACGACTGGTGGCACATCTGGCGGGTCTGGAAGGCGGCGAGGAGGAGCGCGGCGCCGACGTCTTCGTCGTTGAGCTCGCGGCCCTCCTGCACGACATCGCCGATTACAAGCTCAACAAGGGGAACGACATTATAGGCCCGAGGAAGGTGGGGGCGCTCCTACTTTCGATAGGCGTCAATCCCGAGACGGCCGGCAAGGTGGCGGGGATAATCTCGGAGATGAACTTCCCCGGCACTACTAGGGCGAAGAATCCGCGGATGTCCTTAATCGAGGGCGAGATAGTCAGGGACGCGGACTTCCTGGACGCGATGGGGGCGGTAGGGATAGCAAGGACCTTCGCGTACGGCGGGTCCAAGGGGCGCCCGATATACGAGCCATCCGTCAAGCCCAAACTCAAGATGACGCAGGCCGAGTACCGCAGGCGCGGCGCCAGCCACACAATAAACCACTTCCACGAGAAGCTCCTGCGCCTGAAGGATATCCTGCGCACGCGCGAGGCGAAGAGGCTTGCGGCTGGAAGGCAGAAGGTGATGGAGAGCTTCCTCGAGGAATTCTATTTCGAGTGGGACGGGAAGAAATAGGCCGCCGCGCCTTCAGGTGGAAACGAGCTCGCGCCTCGTCGCGAGCCGGTATGTGAGGAAGTACCTCGCCAGGGTCTTGTCCAGGGGATTCTCGCGCGGGCTCTTGCGCTCCCGCTCGAAGAGGAAGAAGACGAAATCCGCCGCGAAGTGGCAGAGCCAGCCCAGGAGGAAGGGGACGAGGAGGCCGAGGCCTGCGAAGAGGAAGGAGAGGAGGAGGCCCGTCTCCGCGAAATGCAGGAGATTGACGCTCCTCCTCAGCGGCTTGTCGGGCGAATAGTAGCCAAGGACCTTCTCCAGCGGCGGCGCGCCCTTCTTCAGAAGGTCCCCTTTCACTATCTGGTAGGAGGCAACGTGGTCCAGGTCTATCGCGAAGCCGAAAAGGAAGATGACGAGGACGCCGGCGGGGGATGCGCCCCTCGCTAGAAAAAAATAGAGGAGGGCGAGCAGGCAGCAGAGGAGGAAATGCTTCCCTATGCGCATGGGAGCGCGCAGGCCGCGGCTAATCCGCCTTCCTCGAATCCATCGCGCCCTTCTCGACGACGAGCTTGGTCTTCACCGAGAGCCTTATCGCGGCGCGCCTGAATGCTTCCTTGGCGACGTCCAGCTTGTCCGCTGGGACCCAGAGGGCCATGATCTTGGTCTCGTTCTTGACGACGGCGCCCGTGGAAGTGGGCTTGCCGAAGGCGCGCGACATCCCCGACTGGAAGCGGTCGGCTCCCGCGCCCGTCGCTAGGGCGTTCTCGCGTATGACCTGGTGGGGGTAGACGTAGACCTTCATGAAGTAGCCCTCGAGGCCCAGCTTCAGGGTGCAGTGGCCGTTCGCCGCCACGCGCGCGGCTTCCAGCTGGTTGTGGCGCAGGACCATCTTCTTGGTCGCGACGAGCGTCACCTTGTAGCCGAAAAGGCCCCTCTTCCCGGTCTGGAAAGTGTGCATCTTCGAGCCGGGCACTCCGCGGATGAACGATTTCTTCATCACCCTGTTGGAGACGCGGGTGTACGGAGGATTGGTAGGCGCCCTTACCGATTTCGCAGGTCGAAGTCCCATGGAAGGGCGTCCCTGCGGGCCGTTTTAAAGGTTTCCCATGGGCTTTCCCGCCGGTCCGCGGAAGTTTTTTTCAGCGCCTCTGGGGCGAGGGCAGGACTGCCTTGATGAGCCCCACGATGTAATCTATCGCGGCCTGGAGCGGGGCGTCCTGGGATTTCGACGCGTTGTACGCCGAGGCGCCTGCGGAGAACGTGGATGTCGGAACTGTCCCTTGGCACGTCGCGGAGGTTTCATTTGCGTCCGCCGCGCCGCAGGCCTGCTGCGCATGCGGGCCGGTTGAGAACGGGAAGGCTAGGGTTCCTGCGGGGTAAGCGAACACAAGATAGACCGCCGCGATCGCGGCTACTGCCGCTATCGCGAGAAGCGCCAGCTTTGCGGAGCGTTTTGCCATTCCGGCGGCCAATGATTAACCTCTTTATAATGATTACTACTCAGAAGAGGCTTTTGAACCACATGAGGACCCGCGAAAGTAACGCGAGGATCCTCGCGAAAAGCCCCTGCGCGCCCCCGTCCGCGGGAGCCGTGAAGGCGGGGGTCGGGAGCCTTCTTTCCCCGGTCCCGTTGCCGGCCTGCGCGGGCGTCTTTTGCGGGCAGGAGACATTTGCCGCCTGCGAAAGGAGGAGCGCGGACGAGAGGGCCGCCTGCGTCGAATTCGAGGGCGCGCGGCGGTAGGAATCCAGGCGCAGCTGGAGCGCGTCCATCTTCGCCTTCGCCTCCGGGAGGGCGCAGTCGGACCAGACGAGGAAGAGCTCATCTATCCAGCCCCTGGCCCTTGCCTTGATGTCTGCATCCGGCGCAAGCGGCGAACTTCCCGAGGAGGATTCGCGCAGGGAGAGGCCGGAAAGGAAGACGGATTTCTCTACCCTGCCGTCGGGCGAGACGAGGAAGAAGGACGCTGAGAAGTTGGAGGCGGTTCCGTGCGCAATGCATGTTAGGCGCGTGCCGTTCGAGCGCGGCTGGATCGCGACATTCCCGCAGTCCAAAGACACTATGGGATTGCTGGAATTGTACTCTAGGCGCAGGGTGGAATTGGTCGGGTTGTCGACGACGAGTTCCAGGCGGCCGTCGCGGCTGGCGCCGCCATCGTCGGGCGCGGAAAGCGAGGGGGTGAGGGGCTCCTGGGGGACGGGGGAGACTCCGCCTGACGGAGGCGCCCCTTCTCCGGAGGAAAGAGGCATCGTCGTTGTCGCCACGGGGGGAGGATGAGGTGCGACGGTGAAATTCATTGTTGCCGAGGGGCTCGAATTGGAGAAGCCATCCGAGGAGAACGCGAGCCAGTAGAACGTCCCGCTGCCGGCCGGGGACCACTGGAAGATTGTCGCATTCCCAGAATAGATTGTCGTCACCGGAGGATTCGTCTGGCCTCCGAGGACGAAATACCCGAGCGCATCGCCGTCCTCGTCGGGCACGGATTCGAAGCTCAGTGTCCCGCCGCGCGGGTCGCGGGCGACCTGCGGGATCTCCGGCGGCGCGTTCTCTATTTCCACGTATTGCGCCGAGAGAGTTTCGGCGGAAGCCGCGAGGAACGAGTCGGTCGCCCGCGCCGAGCAGCGTATTCTCCTGCCGCGGTAGCATCCGGGGCTTCCGGCGCACTCGAAATGCCTGTCAGATGAAAGCGGAAGGAGCGTCTCACTCTGGCTTGAGAACGAATATTCGAGGGAGAGGCGGTCGCCATCCGGGTCCGACCCCTGCGCGATGCAAGAGATGCTGGCGTAGTTCCTCGTCGCGTTCGCGGAAGACAGGGAAACCGAAACCTCCGTTGTCTCGGGCGGCGCGTTCGGGACGTTGATGCTCGCGGAGCCCGTCGTCGCGTTCGCCCCGTCCGCGTCCGAGAAAGTCATTGCCACCTGGAGCGGCGCAGGCAAGGAAGAAGAGCAGTCCGAACGGCACTCCTTCTCGTTCAGGTTCCCCGTCTCGTAGAGATATGTCGGCCTGCAGGACGGGTTCGAAACGTAGCAGCTGACGATGTCGGGCGCCCCGTCCGGATCGGTCGCGCGCGCCGTGGCGGTGAAGGAATGTGTGCCGTTCGCCGAGCCGATCACTTCGTTAGATATCGCAGGAAGCGAGTTCTGCACGATTGCGGGGGCCGAGCTGGCCGAGCGGCCGAAGGCGGAAATCGAGCAGGTCCAGTAATCGCCCTTGGAAAACGTGGGGGAGATCGTCGAGGAGCAGGCCGTCGCGTTGAGGCAGATCCCGTTCTCGGAAGCCTGTATCGTCCCGTTCCGATACCAGGAAAAGTTCGCCGGAAAGCTCGTGGAGTTCATCTCGTACGGGATTATCGTGGAAGAGCAGGTGATGTTAGGGGAGACTGCGGTCAGGGGAGCAAAGGAGCTGTTGCCGCCGTAGCCTCCAGCGGAAGGGGTGGGGAAGGAGAGGGCCTCGTAGGTTATTGTGAGGGATACGTTTGCGGTCCAGCCCATCCAACCAGGCCAATTAAGACGGGTGGGAATAAGTAAAAAGGAATGCTCAAGCCCATCAAGAGTTGTGTTTGGTATTGCACATGAATAATATGATCCGCAAATAGTCATAGAATTTGTAGCTAACGGTTGAGTTGTCCAATTGTTTGAAACTGAACTAGCATTGTAAGTCCAACCTGAAGGCGTTATTGCCCCACCAGTAAAAATCAAATAAGAATAATTGGTTGTAGAATATGATAAATTCGGAACTACGAACTTCACCGTAGTGTTTGTTTGTGGTTGACTCGCCCCGCTTCCTACTGCGCAATATGCACAGTTTGCAGAAACACAAGACATAGCACAAGAACCCCAAACAGTTATGTTCGAGGCCCAGATGGTCACGCTGCCCGCATGAGCTGGAACAATCGCCAAAAACAGAAAAAATAAGACAAAAACACAGGCTTTCGATGGAAAAAAGTCCATTCACCCTGGAAATATGGAACTATTTAAAAGTTTTTTCCGACAAATGTCACTAAAGGCAGGGCTAATCGCAAGTTTTCGCTTCTCTTGCAGTTTATTCTGCCTTGCCTGCGAGGGTTCCGAAGTCGGTGTGGTTCAGGCCGTTGGCTTCGTAGTAGAGAAGGAGATTGATTGTGTATGATTTGCCCTTCTCGGTCGCGCCGGTGCTGCAAAGAGTCGGAATTGCAACGGTATCTTCTTCCTGTATGAGTGTATTGGAGAAAACGTTATCACAAGCATGCTCACCTGTTGAATTAACGCCCCAAAGCGTGATTGGATATCCCGCCTTGTTCTGGAAGCGGAAGATGAGCTCGTTAACCGTCGCCGTGGGTGTCGTTCCCATGAACGCCCAGTCCTTGATCTGGAGCGCTGTGAACCCGGTCGCGCGCTTGTTCGACACCCAGCTGCTCGGGTTGAACACGCCTAGGGCGAACAGGGCGCCGCCGATAATGACTATGATGAGGATTGCCCACCCGTAGGTTATCAGGTATTCGAGGGCTCCTTGCGCCGGGCGCCTGCCGGTTGAACGGGAAACATGGCCTGCCGCGTCATTTGTTGCCATACAGCGCCTAATGGGCGAAGGTTTAGTATTTATAACATTTGTCGATATTTCGGCCAGCAGGACGGGCGGGCGGCGCGGGTCAGGGACAGCTGTTCTCGTCCTGGACGTAGGGCTTCCCCTCCCTGAGCGCCCGGAAGGCGCGCTCAAGCTCCTTTCCGAGGTAGTATGCGTGGTCCAGGCGCGACACCAGGTTCTCGTTGAGGATGTTGCTGATAATCTCCTTCGCCTCCCTCCCGCGGAAGAAGTAGCCGGTCTTCTTGTGGGCTGTGCTGAAATGGTCGACGAACACCTCGCCCGCCTCGCGTTTGAGGCATATCACGAAGGAGCCGCGCGGGTCAATTATGAGCGCGGGGCTCGGGCGGTGGTGGTGGTGGTGGTGGTAGTACTTGTTGAGGATCTCTCGCATCTTCCCGAACTTGTCCTCGTAGACGTGCGCCGAGTTAGAAACGCACGTTAGGGCGCCCGTCTTCACGCCCACCTCCTTCGCCACGTTCTGCTGGAGCTTTCGAAGGGCGAGGAGGTTCATCGGCCAGCCCGAGAAGATGTCGTGGCTCCTGAAGACGACTGTCTGGAAGAGGCGGCCCTCTCGTATCCCCCACACTATCTGGGTGAGGCAGGGCGGATGCTCGCTCCCGGAATCCTCGGAGACGCGCCAGGTAAAGGCGACGGCGCGGCGGGTGTGCGGGGTCCTCTTCAGGTGCTCGATGGCAAGGGTCACCTGGTCGGCGTTCATCCTGTCCTCGCGCGAGAAGAGGCGCGAGCCGTAGGTGTAGGAGATCGCGGCCGGCCGCTCGGGCGTGAGGATGGAGGGGAGGTACGCCTCCAGGTCCTTTGCCGTGAAAGGGAAGAACTCGGCGAGGCTCCCGTCGTCCTCGTTGATCACCGCGACGAGGTTGAAAATCTCGCGCATCTTGTTGCCGTATTCGGTCCGTTTCACCGCGCCGAACTTGTCCACGAGGCTCAGAGCTTCCAGCCAGGCGTTCGCGATCGTCTTGTGGCGGATGAAATAGCCCGCCTCCTCGGAATCCAAGGTCGGGTCCAGCTTCCTCGGGGGGATCGGGTAGCTCTTGGGTTCGGCATACGGGGGCGCGGCCCCCTTCTTCCCCGCGAGGCCCTTGAGGAAAGCCTCCACCTCGGAAAGCGGCTTCTTCCTCATGTCGATTGCCGAGACGTTCGCCCTAACAAGGCCGATCGCCCCGGCAGGGAGGCCCTCGTCGGGTTCGTAGTCTCCCTTCCGGCCGGAAAAGAAGGCCAGGAGCGCCTCGCCGCTTCCGGAAAGGTCGTGGCCCGTAACGACGAGCGTCCTGCAGTGCGGGTTGAGGAGGAGGTTCCTGATGAGGAGGTTGATCCCGTCGATAGAATACAAGTTCCCGAGCGCGAAATACGTCTCCTTGTCGAAGCGGGCGAAGGCGGCCTTGGGCGTCCAGAGGGTGCAGACGACTGCCGAGGATCCGGTGCTCCCGAGGAGGAGGAGGATGCTACCCTCCGGCCCGACGACATTGAACTTCTCCCGCCCTGCCACTGCTGCCGGGGAGTCTGGGGAATCTGGCATCTCCAAGGGAGTGCGGGAAGGGCTCACTCGTATATTTGGGTTGGCATCGGAAGGCTGGAGGGGCCGGGGAATGCAAAGTCCCGAGCTCCACAGGAAGAATGCTGGCGGGCCTTTCGGAGGGAAGGCGCGCGCTTCTCCTCTTCCTGCGGAGCTCTTTTTTTCACGGAGAGCTGGGAATGCCGGCGGAATATCGGGGCTTAGCGCCCTGCCTCGGATTTCGTCGTTGTATGGGCCATACACCCGAAGGCCCATGGGTTG
Organism: Candidatus Micrarchaeum sp.; assembly: GCA_020723935.1. Lineage (GTDB taxonomy): Archaea > SpSt-1190 > SpSt-1190 > DYHY01 > DYHY01 > DYHY01. Next base: position 4,593 of record DYHY01000025.1, on the reverse strand, counting down.
ATCTTGATCCTTGCTCCCGCCTCTTTGCCTATTCGACGAGGAACATCCTGCCGAACAGAAGGGCGTTTGCGGCTCCAAGAATCGCTATTATCCCAAATAGGACTCCCGTTGTCACGAGCATTTCCATCCCCCGCTTATGATATGCAGGCCTCGCTTAAAGAGTTTCTTTTGCTTGGGCGGGTGGTGAATTTTTTGGCCTATTTTTCCAAAGAAGGCTGCTGCTACTGCTCCGGGGGAAGCGGGATAAAAGAAAAATGAGCCGGGGCGACCTCTTGGCCGCCCCGGCCTTGACTTTTGTGGTGTCTTGGTTCCGTCGTCTTAGGACAGCGACAAGCTGTTCACGTCCTTGCCGGTGATGGTTACTTCCACCTTGCCCGCAAGGCTGCCTGCGTTGCTATCGTAGTGGGCGAGGACATAGGACGCTGCGCGCGTGTTGTCCGCATCCCATCCGGCAGCAACTACCGCCGTCTTGGCGCCTCCGAAGGCGCCATCAACCCAGAACAGCTTCCCGACATCCTTGTATGTGTTCGCATCCGCGTACATCCCGCCAAGCTTCTTGACGAGGCTGTTCACGGACGGTCCGCCCACAAGGACCAGGTTGCTACCAGTGTCGTCGGAAACTTCGGTGTCCAGGACCGCGACAGGTGCCGTTATCGGCGCCTTGACTGCTGTCTTCGCACCCTCGACGGAGATTGAGTCAATCGAGACCTTTGACAGGGGTCCTGTCATTCCGGCCGCGATCTGCTCCTTGACCGTCGTTTCCTTCCCGATTATCACGGTGTACTTGTTCTGCTCGCTAGGTACTTTCAGGACGACTTCGCTGTTGGGCAGGGTCGTCTTCGGAGCCGAGAGGACTGCACCGTATGAGGTCCAGTACTCATAGTCCTTGTCGCCTATCGGGTCGCTCCCGTAGAAGATGTCGGTAGCTAGGGTCGTTGTTACGCCCTGGCCCTGGCCGATCTTCGTGAAGCCTGTCCCGCTCGCCGCAGTGACGGAGACGTTCAAAACTACCGCGCCAGCGGGGACAGTCATCGGCGTGACGCCGTCAACCTTTATTGTCAGGTTGTTGGCTAAGCCGACGGCGGTCTCGTTGTATGTGTACGATATCTTGGTGTCCCCGTACGTCAGGTTCAGGAACGGCACCATGCTGGTCAAGGGCAGCGTCGTGCACCTGAACAATCCGTCC
>DYHY01000025.1:0-3397 GCA_020723935.1 Candidatus Micrarchaeum sp. | reverse complement strand
GAGAGCTGGTGGTACGACAGGATCAGCACACCCGCCGTGCCGTTCGGGTACAGGTATGCGTCTGTCGCGTCGAAAGCTCCGGTGCCCACAATCGCATCAGAGGCCTTCGGCCAGGTGAACTGTAGCGCGCTCTTGGTCTCCGTCGTGTTGGTCGTGCCGCACGAGGTGAAGACGGACACCGAGCCCGCCTGCTTCACCTTTATGCCGTCGTAGAACGTCTTCACGAGCTGCGCAGAGTTCTTTACTTCGAACCCTCCGAACAGGCCGGACATCTTCTCTCCGATGCCCAGGCTTGCCGCCTCGGACGGGTTGTACTGCAAGATGAAGTTCGTCATCAGTGCGTTGCCGTCGTTCGCAATCGACTTGAGCGTCCATTTCGTGTCGTCCAAGAACGCATCGTTCACGTTGATCGTCTTCGTCAGCTTGCTGCCAACGGAAACCGATCCGAACATACTCGTGTCACTCATCCTGAAAAGGTCAGAAGCCTTGACCGCGACTCCCGCGATCGTCTTCTCAACGTCCGCAGTGAGGACTCCGGTGTCCGTCGTGCCCGCGTTCGTGACTGTCACGTACGCCGTCTTGCCGTCGGTCGAGACGCCCTTGAACGTAACCGTGGCGCCGGTTGTGGCATCCGTGAACGTCGGGTTGTCCAAGCTGACGGGGTACTTCTTGCCGCTCGAAATCGTCAGGGACGCCGTCGTTGCGTATGCCTCAAGCGTCACTTCCCTTCCGAGCAGGTCGAAAACCAGCTTGCCCTTGGTCGCGTTGTAGGCCTCGTCGAAGACCATTTTGAACTCTACCGAGTCCGAGGGGAGATATACCTTGAACATCCCTTTGTCGTTGGTCCCGACTCCGCGGTCAACCTTTGCTGTGTTCTGCAGGATAATTTCCTGGTGGGCCTTGATTGTCGTGGAAGTGTCCTTATATTTCAAGGAGTTGTCCCCGGACCAGTCGCGCAGTGCCGAGAACTTGGTGTTCTTTATCGGCGAGGAGATCCCGGATGCCGTGTTGAGCGTCTGCCCGAACGCAACATCTCCCTTCACTCCATCTGCGCTGACGACGGAAACCGTCGCCGTGCCACTGCCTGTAGCGTCGCTTAGCTGCACCGTTGCCTGACCGAGGGCGGCTGCAATACCGATCGCACCGACCACGTCTGCTGTTGCAGCGTTGGCGCCAACTACTATTTTCCCGTCAAACATTCCGTCACTGACGAAAGGTTTGGGGAAGTCACCAAAGTTCCCTGCAAATGCAGCCCCCGCAACTGTCGCGCCGAGCATAAGTGCTCCCGCAGCTGTTGCGGCGATTGCCTTTGCAGCAACTTTTACGCCATTCATGGTTTTTTCCTCCGATTATTTCCTTTCTTTCCCGCCGGCTTGCTGCTTCCGGCAGGTCATCCGACCCGGTTTTTGGACCCTTTATTAGGTTTTTGGCGTTTGATACGGCGAATGACGAACAATTTGGTCGGCCATCGCCGACTTGTTCATCTTACGACGTATTATCTGTCGCCTGTTTCCCTTGCGGGGTACACCTATGGGCCAGCATCCAGGCTGGACATCCTCCTCCCGGAAGGTGCGTATTTATCCTTATCCGGGAACAAATCGCTGCCTGTCGAAGGGAGGTTAGGTTTTAATCGACGTTCCTGAAATAACAGGGACTTGCTTTGCTTGTTTCCCGGGGCGCAAAAAGGAAGTAAACCGCCCGGTTCAACCCGCGCTTCAACCGCGCGCGGGACTTTAGCTTCCAGGGCGCCGTGAAGCGGGCTTATCGGACGTCCTTGGGTGCCTCGCCCGGGACCGGCTTGAACCCTTCCCCGGGTTCCGCCTCGGCGGGGGCGGGCTCGAATGCCCCCAGCTCCCTAAGCTTGTCTATCATCTCCTCGCGTTGGAGCTTTAGGCCCAGGTTCTGGCGAGCGAGGGCGCGCAGGATCATCGATATGTCGCCGACGGCGTTCTGGAGCTGGCCGGCGGTTATCTCAACCTTCGCGGGCTCGTTGATGAGGAGGGCGGAGGGGCCGAAGTTGAGGACAATCGATATCAGGCTCTCGAAGTTGTTGAACTTGACCCCTAGGTCCGCCAGGGCGGAAAGCAGGCCGTCGCCCATGTCTTCCACTGGCTTGAGGTTCTTGTCGTAGATTGTTATCCCGTCCTGCTTCTCCAGCTCCCCGACGAGGCGGGCGAGGGAGCTTTCCACCTTCTCCTTGGGCGCGCCCTGCGCCTCAAGTATGAGCCTTGCGTCGATGAAGCCGCCGGATTCCCCGGCCCCTTCCGCTGCTGACATTGCGAAGCTCTGTCCAGCGACCTCACTATAAAATACCCGCTGGGAACCCATTGGGAACCCGTTGGGAACCCGCTGGGAGGCCCGCTGGGAACCCGCTGGGAACCCATTGGGAACCCGTTGGGAACCCGTTGGGAACCCATTGGGAACCCGTTGGGAACCCATTGGGAACCCATTGGGAACCCGTTGGGAGGCCCGTTCCCTCGGCAAAACTTATATCTGATGCTACTTCAGGGTGCGCCGCAAGGACACAGACGAAACCTAAGCATCCCTATGACTTGGATTTCAAGCTGATTGATGGGGGATTCCATCCGCCTCCCCGTCTACAGGGAGGAGAAGATCTCCGGCCGTCGCGAGGCGGACGATACAGGACTAACTACGGTAGCGGCGAGCCCCTCGTCTACGTCGGCCACCTGCTGGTCTTCGCGGTCGGGGCGCCCAGGGAGATGGAAGCCTCGCTTATGGCCCTGGTCGTAGAAGCCAGGCAGGGCACCTACCGGCTCGTCGGGGCGGCGCAGGATGCTGCCGGCTTCGTCTCGTTCAGGATGGATTCGGCCGGCAAGGGGCAGAAGACAGGATAGGAACCCCGAGGCGGGCGGCCTAGTTCCGTTCCCTTTTCTTCTTCTTCTTCTTCTTCTTGGCGGCCGGAGCTGCAAAAGCCCCGGATTTCTCTCCAGCCCGAGCCAGGGCCGCGAGCAACAGCAGGAGCAGGAAGGCGGTGAGGGCCATCATCGGTATTGTGATGTAGCCGAACGTGAAGAATCGCGCCTCGGCGCAGGAGGGCCCGGTCGCCGAGCACGTCGCGGCTGCCGCGGCGGCCACCTGGATGTAGTAGTGGTGCGCTGCGATGCCGGCCCCTATCACGGAGAGGGGGAGGGCGTATCTGAGGACGGCCCTGCCCTCCTTGTAGAGGATCGCCGCAGCGAAAAGGAGGACCTGGGGGTACATGAAGATGCGCTGGAACCAGCAGAGCCGGCAGGGGTCGTATCCGGCGTACTCCGAGAAAAACAGGCTCCCGGCCGTGGCTATCCCGGAGACGAGGAGGGAGAGAGCCAGAGGAAATGCCTGCTCGCGAAGCCCTCAATCGCCGTCCGGACGCCGCTCTTCTTTCCCCCCGCGAAGA
>DYHY01000024.1 GCA_020723935.1 Candidatus Micrarchaeum sp. | reverse complement strand
TTGTTGCTGTTGTTGTTGCTGTTGTTGTTGCTGCCCCCGGGGCATCTTCCAAGATCCCCAGTTCTGCTGCACCGGGGCAAGCCCCCTCATCTGGTAGTATGAAGTCGGCGGATAATAAGCCTGCTGTTGCTGGGGTGGCTTCTGGGCGCCGGGGAAATGTTGCTGCCTCTGGGCAGGGTTGAAGCCGAATGAAGGGGCCTGGCCCGGGAACCCGCCCGGGTATCTGCCGGGAGGGCCTGAGGGCTTTCCGGTTCCGGGCGGGCCCATGGGCGTATGCTGCTGCCCCTGCCCCTGCCCCTGCGCCGGGAAGGAGGACTTGCCCTTCTGCATGTAGTAGTAGCCCGCGGCCCCGAAGCCCAGGAACACCACCGCGATGAATATTATTGGCAGGAGGAGGCCTCCGCCAGAATCCTCCGGAGCGGCGGTTATCGCGTCGTCCGTCTTGGAAAGGAGGTCGTTCACCTCGTCTATCATCGTCTTGGCGTCGGGGAGCTTGTTTTGGGACACAAGTATCCCGGCCTGCTTGGCTTTGAGCTCGGCGGTGTCCAGGAACGTGAGGGCGGTTCCGACGGCCTTGTGGCTCTGCCTCGCCTCCTCTATGGCCTGCTTGAGCGCGTCGATCCTCTTCTGGATCTCGGATATCTGGGAGTTCAGGTCATCGGAGGTGAGGGGCTTTGGCCCGCACGTGTTGTTCGCCGCGTAGCAGACGTTGCCGCCAGAGCACTCCGAGTCGGCGCAGCAGATGGCGGCTATCTTCCAGGTGTCCTGGCAGCACTTGCCCGTCGCGACCTGCCTGCAGAGGTTGCTACAGCAGAGTCCTCCCTCGTTGCACTTGGGGCTCCCGGGGCAGCAGGCCTGCCCGACGTCGCCGCAGAAGACGCGCGGCAGCGCCTCGATCGTCACGAGCCTCTTCTCCGAAACCGAGCCGTCGGAGGAGGCGACCTGTACGTACACCATGCGCACGGTCCTGTTCGCCGTCATGTTCTCGTAGGGCGAGAGGACGACTGAGAACACTGCCGAGTCCGCGGAGACGTTCTGCGCCCCGCCGTACGAGAAGGAGCAGCAGGAGGAGGTGTTCGTGAACAGGGGCGCGACGTTCCGGTGCAGGACGCCGTCCTTGGCGCTTACCGTCAGGGTGAATGTGACGTTCTTCCCCGCCTCGGCGCCCGTTATGTTGTCGGGGGCGACGGATATCGCGTAGAGGTTCTCTATTGTTATGTTGAAGTCCGCCGTCGCCGAGATGGCGGCGCCGGATACCGAATCCTTGCCCGTCACGGTCAGGTTGACCTGGTAGGTCCCGGCCTGCGCCCCGGAGGCGACGAACACGGCGAAGCTGAAGTTGGAGAACGAGGAGCCGTTGGCGACGGGCGGGGAGACCGTCGCGGCGGAGAGGCCTATCGCGGCGGAGGGCGAGAGGGCATAGGTTATTCCCTGGAGCACGGTTGATCCCGGGTTGAACACCGCGACCGCGAGGGTGAAATTCCCCGAGGAGTACGCCGTCGCCTTGTCCAGCGTCAGGTAAGCTATCTGGACAGATGCGCCCTGCACGACGAAAGCCGCTGACGACGCCGTGCTGCTCGTGACGTTCGCACCGGAGTTCGCGTCCTGGCCGGTGACGTTGAAGGTCACCGTTATGTTGCCGCTCGAGAGGTTCGCCGGGGTGTTGAAGGTCACAGTGTAAGACGCCGTCGAGTTGCCGGCGACGGACTGGGGCGAGAACGAGGAGGTCATCGTTATGTTCGCGATCGACGAGTTGGAATACGCCACGGACACGTTGGGGTAGACGTTGGCTGCCGCGGCTTCGCCGGAGTTGTTGAGGAGGAACACCACCTGCACCGCGCTCTGGCCCCCTGTGATGTTGCCCGGGAGGGCGGTCTGCACCGTGACGTTGAGGGCGGGCGCGGACTGGGAGGTCGTGTTGAAGGCGGATGCGTTGACGTAGGGTGCCCCTTGGGTGTTGTACGCGCGCACGGTCCAGCTGAAGTTCCCAGAGGATGCGGGCGCCGTCGCGTTGACCTGGACGACCGCCGAATCGCCCGGGTTCCACCAGCCCCAGCAAGTCCCGAGGGCGGTGGAATTCCTGAAGCAGGTCCAAGACGCGGAGGCGTTCCCGGCGGCGGGCATCCAGACGGAGAGGTTGTTAAGCGCGTATCCGGACGCCTGCGGGACCACCTCGACGTACGCGAAGGGGTCCTGGCCGGTCGAATTGAGCGTGAAGTTGAACGCCCTGCCCTGGCTGCGCGTGAAGAGGACGGGCTCCTGGGAAAGGCTGGACGAGAATGACATCGAGTGGAAGCCGACCCTGGACGTCGAGACGGTCGAGTTGAGGTCGGAGGTCTGGATCAAGACAGGAACCCCGCCTGTCGCCGAAAGGCCCGCATAGTATTCTATCTCCGAAGTGTTGAGGGTCGCGTTGAGGCCGTACGCGGAGGCGTTTGCCGAAGGGGCGGATGCGAGGGTCGCCGCGACTGTGATGTCGAAGACGCTGGAGTTCCCGACGGCCACGAGGACGTACGTCCTGTTGAAGAGGGACGAATTGGTGCCGAGGGGGATTGTCATATTGTTGGAATTGTAGACATCGACCCTAGACACGTCAGGAGAAGAGAGCCTTATGGCGATGCGGCTCACGTTGAAGGAGACGTTCCCGTACGCGCTGGCGATCGGCACCCTGAAAAGGGAGACGTTCTGCCCGGCGCTGAAGTTGGCCTGCTGGGGGACGAGCGGGTGGGCGGAGGAGACGGGCCTCGGGAAGGGGACTGTCAGCTGGTAGGTCGCCTGAGGCGTGTAGACGACCGTGAAGTTGTCGAGCACGAAAATCCCCAAGACCCCCAGGCTGACTGTCCGGTTCGCCGGCGGGAAGGCAGGGGATATGTGGAAATTGTGGATTTCTAGGAAGAAGCGGGGTGAGTAGGAGAAGACGGTGCTGTTGAAGCCTGCCGTCGAGACCGGGTAGCCGGCCGGGAAGTTCCAGAGCGCCCCGACGTCCGTCCCGTTGGACCATCCGAGGCTCGTCATATCGCAGCGGACAAGGCCCGTCCCGTTCGAGAGGCCCTGCCAGTCGAAGGACACCGGATGTGTGTAGCTTGAGTTCGTCGCCGGGGATGCGGAAGGGGAAAGGCCCCACAGGTTCCAGTTGGCGCAGCTGTAGCTGGCGGGAAGGACGTACTCGGAGGAATCCAGGAGTATCGCCGAGAGGTTCCCGGGGAAGGAGCTGTTGAAGTGGAAGTGGACGAGGAGGCGGTCCATGATTACGCCCTGGACAGCCTGCCTGGGCGTGCCGTTCGCGTAGAAGAAAGTCGCGTTCCCCGCCACAATGTCCGGGTCCGCCGGGAATGCAGGGAGGAGCAGGATTGCGAGGACGAGGGCTGCCGCCGCTGCGAGAGCCGGGCTACCGCGATGCCGAAGCGTCGCCGTCGTCATCCTCTTCGCAGTGTCCGTCTTTACGTCATCCTCATTTCGCCTGCTGCTTGCCGCCCTTGCCGTCCCTTCTCCCGGGCGCCTCCGCGGGAGCGGGGGATGCCAGCACCAGGACGAACTTCGTCCCGGGGGCCTGCGCCTTTGCGACCGTTTCGGCCTTGCGGCCCCCGCCGGTGCCCTTCTCAGGGAAGAACTGTATTTTAAGCCTTTCAAACACTCCGGCCGATTTCCTGCCCTCGTCCTCCGCGCCCGCCATCCTGGCGGCCAGCCTGCGTAGCGAGCCGGAAGCGTGGGAGCGCGGCCTGCACGAGCACACGGGGTCCCGCATCGCCGTGCTCTCCCTGACCGCCTCGTCCTCGGGGATGGTGGCAAGTATCGGGACGCCGCACGCCTTCTCTATCTCCGGGAGCGGGAGGTCGGCCGTCTTGTTCCGCCGGACCCTGTTGACGACGAGGCCCGCCACCGGGACCTCTAGGAGGTGGGCAACCTCCACGACCTTGACGGCCGCGGTCACGGTCGGGATCTCCGGTACTGTTATCACCACGACCTCGTCGCTTGCGGCGACCGCGGCCTTGGCCTCGCCGCTTATCCCGGCCGCCCCGTCTATCAGGATGAAGTCGTACTCGTGGCTGATGTCGGATATTATCTTGATGAAGCGCTTGGCTAGGAGGTGCGCGCCGTAGTCGTGCTGCTCGTGCTCCAGGGACAGGGACGCGGGTATTATGTGCAGGCCTGAGCGGTGCACGTAGACCGCCTGGTAGGTCTTTATCGTGTCGTCGATGAGGTCCTGGATGGAGACAGGGGACTTGATGAAGCCGAGGTGTATCCCGAGGTTCGCGGTGCTTATGTTCCCGTCGATGAGGAGGACCCTTTTCTTGAACTCGCTTGCGAGGATGACTCCCAGGTTCGAGACGATGGTGGTCTTGCCGACGCCCCCCTTTCCGGATACGAACGAGATTATTCTTGCCTCCCTGACCGGAGCCGCCGTCGCAGGTGCCTTCGCCTTGCCCGTTGGTTTCACTTCGCCTACTTCTCCTTATTCTTCCCGCCGTCTTCCGCGGGCTTTGTCTTCTTCTTGTCGAGGGGCTCCTTGACCTCGTCGGCAAGCTCGCCCAGCACAGTCTGGACCTCGTCTATCTTTATCGGCGGCCCGTTCCCGGAGCGCAGCGCCAGGTAGTACGCTCCCGTCCCGACCGCCGCGAGGAGGAGGAGGAGGAAGAGGAGGATGCCGACGATCGGCGCGTTCTTCCCTACGCCCTTCCAGAACACCTGGCCCTTGACGTCGGAGAGGATCGCCCGCGCCTTGGAGACGTAGTCCTCATATGCGGTGGAATTACCCGCCGCGAGGGCGGCCGCGGCGCTGGAGAGGAACTCCTCCACCTCCTTCATCCTGGCGGCGTAGTACGTCGAATTCAGGGAGGAATCCGACGCAATCAGGGCGAGGACCGTCCTGTTGACGTCGGAGAGGAGCTTCGTCGCCTCCGAAAGGGTCCTGTTGGAGATGACAGTCCCGTTCCCCGTAAGGTTCATCGTCCCGTTGGCGGTGGCGCTGCCAGGCAAGGTCACGTTCCCGGTCTGGTTCGCCGTCTGGTTGCCCGTGGCGTTCGCGGCAATCGTTGTGGTCGTCGGATACTGGACGACTATTGTCAGGGTCGCGGCCGAGCTCTTGGCCCCTATCGAGGACTTGAGAACGAGCGGATAGGAGCCGGCCGACGCGGTGGACGCGACGTTCACCGTCACGTTGAAGATGCGCGAGCTCGTGTTGGTTATCCCGGAGAAGGATGAGGGGGAAATGGAGACGGAACAGCAGCCGACGCTGGAGTTCTGCACAAGCGAAAGAGTCCCGGCGAGGGACGACGCGTCCGAGAGGGTCACGGTGGCCGTAACGTAGCGCCGGTCGCCCTTGCTGACGACGACGGAAGTGGGGGAGAGGGAGAGGTGGATCGCGGGCTCCGTGAAGACCGGCCCCGGGCCCGGGGGGTCGCCCGTGCTCCCGGAGGTCGTGTTGACTATGATCACCGAGTTTGTGAACGCGACCGTCGTGAAGTTCGTGCCTGTGTCGGCGGAGACGCCGGTTACCGTGAGAGTGTAGTTGCAGGTCGTGACGGAGCTGGAGGTGAAGGTCGACTGGGACGGGACGGTGTAGGAGGTGCCGGATTCGAGGTATATCCCGGAATAGGTCGTCATGTTGTTGGGCAGGCGGCAGCCCGTCCCCGTGACGCTCCAGGTCGCGGCGACGCTCGTCAGGTTGGCGCAGGCGGGGTTGCTTATGCAGTTGGAGAAGCCCGCGAGCAGGGTGACGTTCGAGTCCAGGGAGACTGAGGCGGGCACGTTGACGAACCCGGATATTATGGGCGCCTGGGTGATTGTGATGTTGGGCGAGTCAAGGGAGAATAATTTCCCCGTCGAGTTGTGAGCTATCAGATTGGGGGCGAAGGTCCCCAGGGAGTTCGCATTCGCCGTGATCTGGAGGACGACGTAGCCCGTCTGCCCGGGGGAAAGCAGGCCGGTGCAGTTGAAGGAGACGTTGGAGCCTGTCAAGTTTCCGCACGTGAGGCCCCCGCCGTAGCCCGTGACGTTGAGGGTGGTTATGTTGACCGTCGGGAACGTGCCGTTGAACGCGGAGAGGGACATTATCCCCCAGTTGCGCACCGAGAGGTTCATGTGGAGGCTCGTATTGCCCTGGCGCACCGCCGTGACGTTGGTGAAGACGCCTCCGGCGCCCTTGATCTCCGGCGCGGCGATTGTGTAGTTGTAGCGCGAGCCCATCGTTCCCAAGAGGTCCAGGATGGCGGTGCTGTTCCCGAACAAGATCCCGGCCTTGAGGGTGAGTTTGACGATCGTCAGGTTGCCGCTAGGGGAGGCCGCGCCCGAGCAGTTGGCGTAGTAGCCGGTGAAGTCGCAGAGCCAGCCCGATGTGATCCCCGCCGCGTCCGTGACGTTGAAGTACTCCGGGTTGAACGTCAGGTTGAAGGCAGTCACGTTGTCGGACTGCGCGCCGCCGTTGTTCTGGAACGTGAAGTTGAGGGAGCGTTCCTCCGTCAGGTTGACTGCCGAGGAGAATGAGCCGTTCGCCGAGAGGGCGTAGATTGTCACGTTCGCCGCCTCCACGGTCCCGAAGCCGTGGGAGGAGTTTGCGGTCGCCGCTATCTGCACGAGGCCGGTGGAGAGGTTCCCGACGCGCACCGTTAGGTTGTTCCAGAACAGGCTCCCGAAAGCGAGGGTCGCATTCGTCGCGTTCGTCTGGTTTGCCATCGACCCGGCGTCCGTGGAGTTGGAGAGGACGCTCCATCCCGAGGGCAGGGACCAGGCGAGCCACGCCCCGTTCGTGCCCGCGGAGAGCGAGCGCACGCTCGCGGAAAGGTTCAGGACCTGCCCGAACGCGGCCATCGTGGAGTTCGCCTGGGAAGTAACCCCGAGGAACTGGGTGCGGAAGGTGCGCGGCACGGAGTACGCGGTGGCGGTCCCGTTCGTGCAGGACACTTGCCAGGTGTGCGTCGCGTAGGCCAGGTTGCCGAGGGTGAAATTGGTGGTTGTGTATTTTAGGACGCTGGCGTTCGTCTGGTTCACAGCGCCGTCCAGAAGAACCGAGCAGGAGAGGGAAGCCGAGTCGTCCGTGGCGTTGAACTGCACGTCGAAGGAAGTGAGTTTCGTCGAAAAGCCGTCTGCTGGGTATGTGAGGTTCACGTAGGGGCGCGTCGTGTTCACCGTGAAGTTGAAGGTCGTGTAGTTGGAGTTCCCCGACGAGTCGCGGATGAGGATCGTCCACTGGTAGCTCCCCGAGGCGCGGTAACTGTTGACTGGGAAGAAGTCCACGCCGGTGGCGCTACTCTCGTTGCCGCCCGTCTCGTTGACAAGCCATGTCATGTTAACGGTCTCGGAGAAGCTCGGGGCGAAGGAGACGTTCCCGAGGTACAGGGTTCCGTTCGCCGGGATCCCGGAGGAGAACTTTGGGGCTGTCGCGTCTATCCCGATCGTGAACGAGTCGTTCGTCGCCGTGTTCCCGAGCGTGTCGTTGGCCGTGATTATCATCATGTGCCTGCCCTCAAGGAGCATCGTCATGTTGATAGAGGTGAAGTTGCAGTAGCCTGAAGCCGCCGTCACGTTGTACTGGGAAGTGTTCGATGCGCCCAGGATCTTCAGAGTGCAGCCCGAGGCTGGGAGGAGCGCGTCGGAGACAAGGAAGCTGAACGCCGGGAAGGTGAGGTTCGTGTAATTCGTGTCGTTGGCGAAGAGCGGCGTTATCGACGGGGACGTAGTGTCAACGGTTATCGTGAAGTTCGCGGAGAGGATGTAGCTCCCTGCCGCGTCCGTCGCCCTGGCGGCCCAGAGGTACCTCCCGTCGGGGATGCCACTCACGTTGAACGACCAGACGGAGTTGTTGTACGGCGTTGAGTTCGTCTTGTTGACGTGCCATACGGCGATTCCGGAGGTGTTCCAGTTGCCGAGGAGCTCCAGGCTCGTGAGGTTCAGGTTGTCAGTAGTTGTGATGTTGAACGTGACGTTGGCGGACGAGGAGTTGAAATTGTTGACTGGAAATTGGGAGATGAGAACGGGCGCCACGGGGTCATAGTGGAAGAGCATGCGGGACGAATTGCCGGAATTCTGGGTTGTCTGGTTCATGCAGCCGATGAACCAGAAATTGCTGTCCTGCAAGAAGATTTCGGCGGAGGAAACGTTTGTCTGCGTATTGTTGATGGCGTTCACGGTCCCGACCGTCATGTTGTTGAGGTACAAGGTGCAGACGCTCCCGGAATCGTCGGGATTGCTGTATTTGAAGGTGAAGTTCAGGCTGCTGTTGCCAAGGGCTGTCCAGCTGTCGTTTTGGGGATAGGAGAGGCTGAATTCGTACGCCGCGGCTGGCAAAAAAGGGGCGAAAGCCAGGAATAAGGCGAGCGCTAGGAGCCTGCCACCGTTGCCCATTGATTTGACCTAGTAACGGGGGCGTTTGGCCCAATATTTAACCTTTTTCACCGAGAAGAGTTGCATTTTCGACGCCGATGGGACGGGGGCCGCGCAGACTTGCAAGGACAAACGATTTAATACGAAATGCGCGCGTGAGGGCCACCATGGCCGCGAAAAGCCCCGCATTCGTCTATTGCGCAAAGTTTTCAGCCTTCCTAGCAGCCCTGCTCGTCCTCTTCCTTGCATCCCCGGGCCTCGCGGCGACAGGAAAGATCCTCTTCTACGAGGTCCAGGCCCCGGCTACGATGAGGATAACCGGCAGCGGCTACACGAGCTTCAACGGCCTCATCCAAGGAGCGGGCTATTCGACGGCGAGCATCAGCAGCGCGGACGTGAAGCTCACCCAAGAGAAGCTCAAGGAATACGACGTGGTCATAATGCAGGGCCTGAACAAGGCGCTTGACACCGAAGAAATACTTGCGCTCAGGTGGTATGTCGGCGTGCAGGGCGGCGGCCTCCTGATAAACGGCGACGAGCCGGACGGCGTGAACAACCTCGGGCAGATATACGGCATCCTCATGGACAAGTCCAGCACCTGGATCGTTGACACCGCGAACTTCCCGTTCAACACTTCGGGGACGTCGATAGCCTCTGGCGAGCAGAAATACTACGCGCTCGTGCGCGAATTCCCCGACAAAACGGATGCGCAGGGCTTGAGAATGTCGGGTGTCGGGAAGATCGGGATATACAAGGCCCATCCGCTCTTCGTCGAGTCTGTGCGTGTAAACTCCCCAATAGGGAAGACAAAGGTCATCGCGACTGGGAGCAACCTCTCCTACACTGAGACCGGGACGTTCCCGGTCGGGAGCCAACCCCCAATAGCTGCCCGGGCATTCTTCGGGGCAGGGGCAGTGATTGTCTTCTCCGACTTCGACATGCTCTCGGACGCGCACATCTTCGATCGGGATTTCGCCAACGAGACAATAAACAACGACGCCTTCGGCCTCGCCGCGGTCGAGTGGCTCGCGAACAAGGACAACAGGGAGCTCTCGGTCCAGAACGAGTCGGAGCTGGCGATCAAGGTCCTCCAGCTCCAGTCGAGGAACATAGCCCTTGAAGCGGCGAATTCCAGCCTCTGGAGCGAGCGGGCGCTCCTCAGGGCGAACCTGTCTTCCACCATAACCTCCTACGAGGGGAACCTCTCGGCGACGAGGGCGGAAGCCCAGAAGGAGGTCACGAGGTGCGAGACGAAGCTGGGAATCTGCAACAGCGAGGGCCTCAAGAACATGGCAATAGGGGGTGGGATAGGCCTCGTGGTCGCGATAATCGCGGCGGCGGGGATAGTGATTTCGGTCAGGATGAAGAAGCCGTCTTCAAAGAAGCCGGGCGACGTGGGCAAGGACTGTAAGCCCCCTGCATCAGGAACGACGGCTGCTGCTGCTGCTGAACCCGCGGCCGCCAAGGCCAAGGCCAAGGAGACCGGCAGGCAGGAGACCCTCGAGGAAGCTGAGGGCGGCAAGAAGGCCTCGGCCCAGGCAGAAATAGAGGAAGTCAGGTAAGCGAACTGCTTAAAGCCGCGGCCAGCGCGGGAAAACCCGACGGCGATGAAGAAATACTCACCTTCCCAGCTAGGCTACTTCGAGCAGTGCCGCCTCAAGTTCAAGTTCAGGTACCTTGACAAGGTCCCCGTCGACAAGACCGAAACCCCCATCGAGTTCTTCCTCGGGAGCCGCGTCCACGAGGCCCTGAAGAAGCTCTACAAAGACCAGATGTTTGGCAGGATCCCGGCCCTCGAGGCGCTCCTGGACTACTACAACGGAGTCTGGAAGGGGAACTTGTCCGACAAAATAAAGATAAACTCGACGGAATACGGCGCGGACGACTACCGGCGCCGGGGGGAGAAGATGATCTCCGACTATTACGTCCACTACCACCCGTTCGGCCAGGGGAGGACCCTCGGCCTTGAGATGAAGGTCTCCGCCGCCCTCCCGGGCGACGCGCGCATCGCCGGGATAGTCGATCGCCTCGTCGACATTGGCGGCGGGAGGTACGAGATACACGACTACAAGACGTATGCCACGCTCAAGGGGGCGGCCGAGATGGAGAAGGACAGGCAGCTCTTCCTCTACGCCCTCGCCGTCTTCCAGCAGTTCCCGGACGCGAAGAGGGTGGACCTCGTCTGGCACATGCTCGCGTTCGACCGGGAGGTGAGGATCTCCAAGAGCCTCGGCGAGCTGGAAAAGATGGGCGAAGCGACGGCGCAGGTCATCGCGGTCCTCGAAGCCGCGCGTGAATATCCGCCGCATGTGAGCGCCCTCTGCGGCTACTGCGAATACCAGAGGATCTGCCCAAGCTGGTCGCACCTGTTCAAGGTGAAGGCCCTTGAGAACGAGTGGATGAAGGAGCCTGCCGCCGTCCTCGTGGAGAAGCTCTCCGAGCTCAAGGACGAGAAGAAGAAGTCCTCCGAGAAAATGGACGAAGAGATGGGGAAGGTGGAGGAGGCGATAATCGCCTTCGCCCTCGACAAGGGCATTGACCGGGTCTCGGGCAAGAGCCATATCGCGCGCGTGAAATCGGAGGAGGTCGTCTCCTTCCCCCCGAAAGGGGCGCGCCAGGGCCTCGTGGAAGTCCTCAAGAGCGAGGGCGTCTGGGACGACGTCTCGGACCTGGACATGTTCGCCTTGAGGCGCCTCCTCAAGGAAGGGAAGGTTGACGAGGGCAAGATCGGGGAGTTCGAGACGAAGGAGACGAGAAGGAGCGTCTCTCTCTCCAAGCTGAAGAGCTAGATTTCGCGCGCCTCGCCCGGCTTGAGGGTGAGAACGGTAATTCCCGTCTTCCCCGCGTCCAGCTTCCTCTTGAACTCCCCGGCGTCCGCCTGGAGCCTGTGTATCGGGACTACGGCCTTGGGGGCGATCGCGACCGCCGCCGCGAGCGCCTCGTTTAGGTCCATTGTGAATTTCCCGCCGATGGGGAGGAACGCGACGTCTATCGGGCCAAGCTCGCGCATCTCGGGTATGAAATCCGCGTCCCCGGCGTGGTAGAACGCCTTGCCGCCGATCGAGACGACGTATCCGGCGCACTCGCCCTTCTTGTGGAACTTGGCAGTCGAGCTCCCGCCCGGGGTGTTGTAGGAATGGACGACCCGCACGTGGGCGCCGCCGGCGTCCAGTTCCTCGCCAGCCTTGACGAACTGCGCGATGCTCCCAAGGGCCTTGCGGCACGACTCGACCGCGAAGACCCGCGTCCCTGTCTTGGATACTGCGCGGACGGTTTCGGCGTTGCAGTGGTCGAAATGGTCGTGCGTTACCAGGATAAGGTCTGCCTTCGGGAGGCTTGCCGAAGGGTCCCCGGCAGGGAGGAAAGTGGGCGCATACGAGGGGTCGATATTGATCGTCTTCCCCGCGCCCGCCAGGACAATCCACGCGTTCGGGAACCACCTGATTGAGAACTTTTCAGCCATGCGGGACACGCCCCGGAAGGGGAATTTTATGCTTGCCGGCGGGGCCGCCGGAAGCCGACAACAACGCTTAAAAAAGCCAGGAAGGGGACCTTTCCAAGGCCTCAACCCGA
>DYHY01000010.1:29963-40983 GCA_020723935.1 Candidatus Micrarchaeum sp. | reverse complement strand
CCCAGGCTCTCCAGCTTCCCCTTGAGGCTCTCCAGATAGGTCGCGGCCATCGACATGTTCCCGGCCTTCACCTTGTCGGCGGCGAGGTTGTATTCCATTTCGACGTCGTAGACATCCCGGCCGGCCGCCTTGAGGGAGTTGATCCTCTCGCGTAGCTCGGCGAGGGAGCCGGTCACCGCCTTGTACTGGGCGAGCTCCTCCTCGCCAATGCGGAAGGTGGAGTGGAGGAGCGGGCGGAACTGGACATACCAGGGCTTGCCGTCGTTGTATTCCGGGTTCTGCATGATGCCGGTTCCGATGTTGAGCTTGGTGATCGTCGCGGCGAACTGGGGGCCGTACTTGGTCTTGACGCGGTTGATGTCGCCCTCGTACTTGGTCCTCAGCTGGATTTCTGTGCCTATGTTCGTGCGGATGGCTCCCTTGAAGTCCAAAAGGACCTGGGAAATCATGACGAGGCCCAGGCCCCACTTGCGGAACTCGCGGCAGCCCCGCTCGAGGGCAATGTAGCCGCCCTTGCCGCCGAACTTGGGCAAGAGGCGGTGGACCTCGTCGTAGACTATCATGAGCTTGAGCTCGTGGGATTCGGGCCAGGGAACGGAGAAGATCTTCTCGATCGTGCGCCGGACGAAGGGGTCCAGGTCGGTCGGGGGCATCTTGTTGACGTTGAAGACGGTGATTTCTCCGGGCTTCATGTAATTGCGGATGTCGACTTCAGTTGTCGGGTCGGTGATGTCTATGAGGGTTGTCGGGAAGGCTCTGACGTCCTCGGGCTTCATGCCGAAGCTGGTGAAGAGCCTAAGCATCGCCGGGTCCTTCTGCGGGCGGATGAAGCCCGTCCACTGGGCGGTCGGGTCGAAGACAATGACCGGGATGTTCTTGAGAAGGAGCTCTTCCACGATCACCTGGATGGAGACGGACTTGCCGCTGCCCGTGCCGCCCGCGGCGACCATGTGCATCTGGAGCTTGTCCATGTCGTAGTAGGCGTTGAAGGGGGTCTCCGCCACCTTGCCTAGCCAGATGGAGCGCGGGCCTGACTTGGGGAGCTTGTTCGGGTCGACCGGGGAGACGTATTTCTGCTTCTTCTTCACCATCTCGCGCAGCTTCTTGTACCCATTGTAGCCGAGGAAGACGAGCGGGGCGATGACGAGGTAGATCACGTATACGAGCGGGTTGTCCACGAGAGTGTAGAGGATCGACCAGAGGAGGAAGGGCCTATCGACCGTGAAATAGTCGGCCGCGGCGACGGGCGTGCTGTTGTACTGTTCGGCCGTTATCGTCGCCTCGACGACGTAGACGCCGAGGGTCGCGTTCTTTGGGATGTAGTACGCGTCGTTGAAATTCTCCTGGTAGAGGAGCACGCCCTCGCGCGTGAAGCTGAGGACCGCCTTGATCGGGGCGTTCTGCGGGTAGATCGTGTAGTTCATCCGGTAGCTAGTCGATATCTTCGTCCCAGTGTTGAAGGAGACCTTCGTGTAGAAGCGGAAATACTCCCCCGGCCGCACCTCGTGCGTCACGGCCTTGACGTCCAGCTGAAAGAGCCTCTGGCCGTAGACGTTGGAGATTGTCTCGGCGGTCGCCGGCCCAGAGGAGGCCTCGGCCGCAAGGGCCGGAGCGATAGCCAAGAGGGCCGCAAGCAGCAAGAGGGCTACGGCGGCGCGCGCGGCGCGCAGGTCTCCTCGCAGGAAAACAGCCATTTGCGTCTCAGAGGAACGGAAACCGACTATAAATAGAATTCTCCGGACGTCGGCGCCTGCGGACGCCTCCGTCCGGATACAAGCGTTATATACCGGCCGGGGCTCCTCCCGGCGTGCGGCAGAAGGGGAAACCTGGCGGGCGACCCGGCAATGGGCGAGGCGACGGCATCCTCGTCCTCCTGTTCATCCTGGCGGCGCTTTCAGCCTTCCTCCTCCTGCGCCTCCCGACCATCCTCAGCTGGTCGCCCTTGGACTACGACGAGGTCTTCATCTACGACAACGGGAGGTCTACGACAGAGATCGGGAGCAGCCCCACGGCAGTCAACTCCTACATCTACGCGACGTCCTTCCAAATAGGCGCCCTTTTCGAGGACCTCTTCCGCGACCTGGGGCCGCCCCTCGCCCGGGCGAGGATGCAAGCGATCGCCACGACCGCCCTCGCCTTCGTCTTCCTGGCGATGTTTTCCCTCAAGAGCGGCGCCGTCCCGAGGAAGACGGGCGCCCTCGCGGCGCTCCTCTACCTTTTCCTTCCGGCCAACTTTTTCCTCGCAGGGATGGGCTCGCTGTTGGAGGTGACGACGACGCTCTTCATCGCCCTCACGCTGTTCTGCTGGATGCTCTACCGGCGCTCGAAGGACAGGCGCCTGCTCTTCCTCCTCGCCTTCGTCGCGGCTTCCGGGGCGTCGGCAAAGCTAGTCTATCTCCTCTTCCTGTTCCCGTTCCTCGCGTGCGCCTTCCTCTTCGGCGAGCTCAAGGGCCTGCGCGGGGCGGACTGGGCGATCGTCGGCGCGGCGGTCCTCGCGGCGTGCCTCCACGTGCTGTTCTACCTGGAAAGCCTGGTGCAACTCCCGCTCTATCTCCCCCGGACGGAGGAAGCAGTTGTGACGTCCTGGGCGGGGAGGCTCGCGCAGGTGAGCGACGTAGCGAGGTATTTCCTCCCCCTCCCGCGCAGCATCCCGATCTTCGTCTCCGGGATGCCGCCAATCTCCGGGCGCTCGCTCAGCCTAGCCGCCGGCTTCGCGCTCGAGCTCCTCTTCGCGTGCCTCCTCGCAAGGGCGGCCCTAGACAGGAAGGCTCCGGCCATGCAGAGGTTCCTCTGCGCCCTCGCCGCGCTCAGCATCGCGTTCCTCTTCGTCCCGATGCCCGGCCCCAAGATTTACCAGGCGATGACGACCTTCCCGGCCTGCGCGCTCGCGCTCGCGATCCTCTTCTCAAGGGCCGGCCGGCTCAGAGCATTCGCGGGGCTTCTCGTCCTGTGCGCCGCAGTCTGCGTCATCTTCTCCTTCGCGCTCGATCTCCCGCCGGAATGGAAGGGAATAGACACGACCGAGGACGGGGCGTTCTATTACGAGGAGAACCTGCGGGGGACCAAGATGGCGTTCCTCACGCGGGAGGACCCTGACTTCTTCGGCTTCTATCTCCAGGGCAGGATGCCCGGCTACGTCCCGTTCGTCGACAATTTCGTAACGTCCAAGCACGCGGTCCTGGACCCGGTCTGGCGGGCGCGCCTTTCGGGGACAGGGGAGCGCACGGCAGTCTACATCAGGAAGGGCGAGTACGCAAGCATCGGCCCGGAGGGCGCAAGATGGCGCAAAGTTAAAGAGATAGGGGATCACGCGTGGTTGCTGCTGGGGCCGTACCGGCGGGAGGCAGGAAGCGCGCCATGACGAAGGGGAAAGAGGAGGGCAGGCAGGGGGCGGCCAAACTCAGGAAGGAAATCCCCCGCCAGACATTCCACCTAGCGTACGGCCTCCTCCTCGCGTTCCCGGTCTTCCTCCTCCCAAAGGCTTATTCCGTCCTGCTCCTTTCTTCCCTCGCGGTCCTCGGCGGTTTCCTCTCACTCCACAGCAGGAAGATAGGCCTCGTGCGGCCCTTCCTCGAGAGGTTCGAGAGGGAGGGGGCGCGCGCGGGCAAGGGCGCCCTGTCGTTCACGATCGGCGCTCTCGCGACCGCGGCAATCTTCGAGCGGGACGCCGCATTCTGGGGGATAGCGTTCCTCGCCCTCGGCGATTCCGTGGCGACGGTCGCGGGCCTCGCCTTCGGCAGGCACCGGATCCCAGGGACGGAAAAGAGCTGGGAGGGCTTCGCCGCATGCGCGGCGGCCAATTTCGCAGCGTCGCTCGCCTCGCCGTTCAGGTTCTCCTCCTGCGCGATCGCCGCCCTCCTTTCCGCCGCCGCGGAGGCGCTCCCTTCCGAGATCGTCGACGACAACCTGCTCGTCCCGCTAATCTCTGCTGCGGCGCTGGCGCTCCTCAAGTGAGGCGGCCCGGTTCTTCGGCGCACCGGGGAAAACGTCACTGGAAACAGGTGCAAAAGGCGCGCTTGCCGGCGGTTTTTGAAAACGTTTATATGCTGAAAACGCGCCCCTTGGCGCATGGTTGGACGCAAATTGGCCCATAATGCTCACCGGAGCCTGATTCTCGTTTGCATCGCGGTCGTCCTCGCAGGAATGCTCTCCTTCCACGCCGCATATCCGTCCAGCGACATCTCCATCTCCATAACGCCGGAGTGGATAAACAGCCTGGCCAACAGGACCTTCACGCTCTATTTCGAAAGCGGTCCGACTTCCGTCGACGCGGTTAACGAGATAAGGATAATGAAACCGGCGGTCAGCCGGACGTCGATAACCTGTGACAGCAGGATCTCGGAGTGGGACCTCGCGAGCCCGTTCGGTACCGCGGTGTGTGCGTATGCGACGAGCACGAACCCCCTCGCGGCGGGGATGAAGATGCAGGTGAGCCTCCACGTCACGTTCGGCGAGGGCTACGTCTACAACCTCACCGTCCTGACCACGGACAACGGGACCGAGAACAGCGAGACAACCTATCTCGTCCCGATAAAGCTGGACCGCACCGCGCCGCAGGAGATAGCGCTCACGTCGCCCGCGAGCGGCTCTTGGTACAAGGAGGGCGCGGGAGTCTACGTCGAGGGGAGCGCCGAGGACATGGAGTCGGGCTTCGCGTCCTGCACCGCATCAATAGACCCGTTCATAGGCTACGGGACCCCGACGCAGCTCAACTATTCCTCGGTGGAGAACAACTGCAAGGGCATCTTCGCGCTCCCGGCCGTCATGCAGGAAGGCAAGCACTTCCTCGTGATCGACGAGTACGACGTCGCGGGGAACAGGCAGACGAGGCAAGTGGAGCTTAACATCGACAACACGCCGCCAGTGATCTCGGGGATAGAGGCGCGCAACCTCGGGAGCGAGAAGCCAGGGTTCGTGCGGCCCGGCGCCGAGGTCGTGGTCAAGGCGGACATCAGGGACTCGGGCTCCGGCTTCTCGGCCGCGACAATCTCGGCGGACCTGCACAGGCTCACCGGCAAGGGCGCGGACGTCCAGGTGCAGCCATCGTTCTGCGACGCGGCTTCGTGCAGCTGGAAGGTCGTCGCCGACCCCAGCGGCGAGGCCGGCGGCAGGGCGCTCATAACGGTCTTCGGCACGGACAGGAGCTCCAGCGGTAGCGTCTTCAAGGAGGCGGGCGCCATCTTCGACTCCAGGAAGCCCGCGATAAAGCTCCAGGCAGAAGTCCCGGCCATCTCCGCTGCAAGCTCGCTCCAGCTCCCGTTCGCCGTCCAAGACGACCTGGGTGGGAGCGGCGTGGATTCGGCCTCCGCAAGCGTCCTCATCGACTCGGGCCCGATCAAGGTGACATGCACGAAGGAGGGGGTATGCACCTCCTCCGCGGAAGGCCTTTCCGAAGGGGCGCACGCTCTGGAGATCGCGGCATCCGACTACGCCGGGAACGCGGCCGAGCCAGTGAGGAAGGATTTCACCGTTGACACGAGGCCCCCCGCGATGCCCAAGGTCTCGGCGACATTCAAGCTCCTCGGGGGCCTGGACAAGGTGACGCTTTCCGCGGAGGTCTCCGACGAGACGACGCCCGTGACGAAGGTCGTCGCGCTCGTGACGGAGACGGGCGGGGCGCCCCAGACGGTGGAGCTATACAATGCGGGCGACGGGAAGACATGGGCGGCCGCGTTCGCCCCCAGGACGGACCTGAAGGCGGGCTATTCGGTCGAGTTCTCCGCAGCCGACGCCGCGGGGAACGTCCAGAAGGGCGTGATGGAAGCCAACCTCTTCCAAATAGTGGTTGTCGGCCTGCTCGTGCACGCCTTCGCGTTCGTGCTCGTCGCAATATTCCTCTACTGGGCCTACACAAAGACCGTGAGGAAGCACAGGCTCGAGGCGCACTACGAGGGGTACACCGCTGAGACGCTGGGCCAGAAGATTGACTCGTTCTGGTTCAGGCTCACGGGGCTGCTCTCCAGGAAGCGCCACTACCAAAAGAAGCTCTGAGCCCGCAGGGGACATTGTCGCGCTCCTGAACTTCAAGATCCTCCTCGCCCTGGGGGCCATGTTCTCCCTCGCGGCGGTGCTGGGTTTCGTCTCCGCGATTCTCGACAGGCTTTTCCCGGGGCGGCGGGAAGGGCGGCAGAAATAAGGCGGGCCGGATCTGCGTGCTTGCCCGAGCCCTTCCGGGGACGGACCGACCGGCGGGCCACAGATTTTCTTATAAACCCCGAAACCCAGGCGGAGGAGTGCCAACATCCAAAAACTCGGCGGGGCGGGGGCCGAAAAGGACAAAGTTCGTTTTCGTCATCGGCGGCGTCATATCCGGCGTCGGCAAGGGGATAATCACTGCATCCATCTCGCGCCTGCTCAAGAGCCGCGGGTACTCCGTCCTTCCGGTGAAGATAGACCCCTACATCAACTGCGACGCCGGGACGATGAGGCCCACCGAGCACGGCGAGGTGTTCGTCACGGAGGACGGGGGGGAGACGGACGAGGACCTCGGCCACTACGAGAGGTTCCTCTCCCAGAACGTCCTTCGCGCAAACAACATAACAACGGGCCAGATCTTCCGCTCGGTGATAGACGCGGAGCGCGCGGGCAAATACCTCGGGAGGACAGTCCAGCCAATACCGCATGTGGTCGACGAGATAGTGAGGCGCATCCGCCTGGCGACGGCGGGGGCCGACTACGGCGTCGTGGAGATAGGGGGGGTCGTCGGCGACTACGAGAACATACTCTTCATCATGGCGATGCAGAAGATAGCTCTCCAGGAGGGGCGCGAGAAAGTCTGCAACGTCCTCGTCGCGTACATGCCCGTCCCGAGCCACCTCAAGGAGATGAAGAGCAAGCCGACGCAGCACGCGATAAGCGCGATGGGCGCCCTCGGGGCGTTCCCGGACTTCCTTGTTGTGCGCGCGCCCGTCGAGGTGGACGGCGTGAGGAGGGAGAAGATAGCTAACGTGACGAACGTGCCGACGGAGAACGTCACCGCCGCGCCCGACGTCGGGAACGTCTACTGCGTGCCGCTGCTCCTCGAGGGCCAGGGCCTCGTAGCCAACATCCTAAAGCGCACCGGCTCCCCCGACAGGAAGGCGGACCTCTTGGAATGGAAGCGCCTCGTCGGGAGGATGGATTCGGCAAGGAGGAGCGTCGCGATCGCCCTGATAGCCAAGTACATAGAATCCGGGAGCTTCCGCCTGCCCGATGCCTACGTCTCGATATCCCAGGCTCTCCTGCACGCCGGCGCGCACCTCGGCATCCGGCCGGAGCTGGAATGGATCAACGCCAAGGAATACGAAGGGGCGCCCGCGAGGCTCGGGGAACTCGCGAAGTTCGACGGGATCATCGGCCTCCCGGGCTTCGGCGAGACGGGCGTCGAGGGCAAGATCGCGGCGGTGAAGTTCGCGCGCGAGAAGAAGATACCGTACCTGGGGATCTGCTACGGGATGCAGCTTGCGATCGTCGAGATAGCCCGCGACGTCTGCGGCCTTGCCGGCGCGCACACGACGGAATGCGACGCAAGAACGCCCGCGCCCGTCGTCTCGGTGATGGAGAGCCAGAAGCGGAACGTCGCGGAGGGGAACCTGGGCGGGACCATGCGCCTCGGGAGCTGGCCGGCGATCCTGAAGGAGGGGACGGCCGTGAGGAAGCTCTACGGCGGGGCCGCCCGCGTGTCGGAGCGCCACAGGCACAGGTACGAGGTGAACGCCAGGTACGTCCCGGACCTGGAGAAGGCAGGCGTCGTGTTCTCCGGGACGTCGCCGGACGGGCGGCTCATGGAATTCATGGAACTCAGGGGCCATCCGTTCTTCGTCGGCACGCAGGCGCACCCCGAGTACAAGTCGCGCCTCCTGGAGCCGCACCCGCTATACCTGGGCTTCCTGAAGGCTGCTGCCGGCGGATCTTCCGGAGCCAAGTAAGTAGGCGCCGCGAAGGGCAGGCAGGTTGATCTCGTAGCCGCGGTCCGAAAGCTTCTGGACGCATCCCTTGAGCGCGGCGTACATCCCCTCGTAGGTCTCCCAGGGGAACTCAACGTCGCCGGGCCTCAGGCACGCCACGTCGGGAACACCCCTTATGGAATATTGTGCGAGGGGCTGCGGCAGCTGCGCCATCGGCTTGATCACAGACTGGACGGCGGCTATCTTGTGCGGGTTGCCCTCGTCCAGGACGAGCTGCATCGAGGCTTCGAAATCCCTCGTCCCGACGTACCATCTTCCCTCGTTGAGCGCGACAAGCATGTCAACACCCCCGACGAAATCCTCGTAGTCACGGCGCGCGAGCGGCACGCGATCCCTCCTGCCGTTGAAGATGAGGTGGTGGTTCTGCCCCCGGTGGAAGTTCACCGAAGCCCAGACGAGGCTTTTCAGCGCCTCCTTCTCCGCCTGCGTCAGTTCATGCTTGACCGCGCGCCGCTCAAGCGCGAGGCCGTAGAGGACGTCCCATTCGAGTTTGTTGTTCAGGCCCGCGATGTCGTGGGGCCTCTGGTCGTCGGGGAAGCCCGCGAACGCCGAGAACTGTGGGAAGCACAAGAGCTTGTAGAGGTAGTATTCGACGCGGTAGCTGTGGCACATATCCTCGACGAGCTTGCGCTCGATCTCGTGCTGGGTCGGAAGGAAGGAAGACTTCGCCGCCCCGCGAGCCATCGGTCGGCTGATTTGGACTCTAATATAAAGGTTGTGGAAAGGGCCGTATTTTTTACTGGAAGAAAGTTGTAAAATGGACGAAAACGGGCAGAACCTTTCCTGCTGCGTGCGGGGCTGCCGGGAAATCCGGCTGCGAAGAATCCGATGTCCTTCAGAGGGCTGCGCGTGCCCGGGAAGCCAATTTATAAAGCGGGTCGCCGGCAGTCCGGGGAAAAAGGATGGCCCTCCCCCTCCTTCTGGAATACACTCTGCACGTGGACAGGTATCTTGCGGGGATCCTCCTCGCGTACGGCAAATGGGTCTATTTCATCGTCTTCCTCGTAATCTTCTCGGAGACGGGCCTCGTCATCGCCCCGTTCCTCCCTGGCGACTCGCTCCTCTTCGCCGTCGGGGCCCTTGCGGCGGTGGGGCCCCTCAACATCTGGGCGCTCCTCTCCATCCTCTCCCTCGCGGCGATCATCGGCGACAGCCTGAACTACTGGGTGGGGAACCTCCTCGGCCCGGCGGTCCTCAGGAAGGAGAAGCTGTGGTTCCTGAGGAGGGAATACGTGCAAAGGACCGAGGAGTTCTACAAAAAGCACGGCGGGAAGACGATACTGCTCGCGAGGTTCGTCCCGATCGTGAGGACCTTCGCCCCGTTCATGGCGGGGGTCGGGAGCATGCCCTATCCGGAGTTCCTCTTCTACAACGTCATCGGAGGCCTCGCATGGGTCGGCGGCTTCCTCTTCGGCGGCTACTTCTTCGGGAACATCCCGTTCGTGAGGGAGAACTTCTCCCTCGTCATCCTCGCGATAATAGCCGTCTCGATGCTTCCGATGGCTGTCGGGCTCTGGAAACACCGCCTCCAAGCAAGGAAGAAAAATAAACCCAAGAGACGATAGTGACCGTCTCCAGGGAATCCTTCCGCCTTTAGCTGGAGTTCGCAAGGATAATCTCCGAGAGGACGGGCGTCTCGCTCGCGCGCTCGATATTCCTGAACACCTGCATGTTCGTGCGCATCTTCGGCTACAATGACGAGCGCCCGCCGCGGGAGGACGCCTTGCGCTGGGCCGAGATCAGTAGGAAGAAGCCAGAGGGAGCAGAAGACGAGCTCGCCTATTTCTACAATCTTTATCTGAAGAACGAGAAAACCGCGAGCGTGCGGGAGAACCAGACGGGCTTCGGCTACTTCAGCTACAGCTTCCACTCCGACAGCGGCAAGTTCGAGCTACATTTCCGCGTGAGGGATTCCGAGGGCATCCTCTCGCGCGACAGGCAGCACCTGCGGCGCGCGGGTCCTCCCTCGACGCGAAATATCCGGCGACGTGTGGGACTATCACCGCATCGTATTTTTCTCCTTCAAGGATCCGGAACCAGCCCTCTTCGCCCTCGGATGGCATCGGCGCACCGCCAGTCGGGACCTCCGCGACGATCCTCTGCACCCCGGGGCCGATCCCGCCCCAGCCCAGCTTCTCGAGGCTGCGCGCGTCCGGGTCCGATGCGACTATCTCGGAGAACGGAAGGACGTCGTCAAGGAAGGGCGAGTACGCGCTCGGGCGTGCGCGGAGGCCGCGGCCTCCGCGCTCAGGGGCGCGCCGGAAAGGAACCTGATCGTCGCGGCATCGCTCCCCGCGCCGATGACAAGAACCCGTCTCGCCCCAATGTTAGGCTGGGGAGCCGGCCGCGCGGGCTTTTAGCTTTTGCTCTGAAAAGCTGTCTAAAAATGGTAATAATTCGCAGAATACATACTAGACGGAACGCATAGGGCCTTGTGCGGCCCGTTGGCCCTCGGGCCACCTCGCGGCACTACACAAAGAACATCGGATTCTGCACAGCCCGGCCCTGCTTGAAGGAGAAAACGGCCTGCGACTGGTTCTTGGAGTCGAAGAAGGGCTCGCGGTTGATGAGGCCGAAGTCGGAGGGCGCGACAATCGGGGACTTGAGAGTTGAGATTTCGGAGCCTCCGGGGCAGATGAACTCAACCTCCGTCCAGTGCTCGCCGGGCTCCGCGAAATCAAGTTCCACGTCGCGCCCGAACTTCTTTGAGGCGGAGAGCGCGGCCTTGCGGGCCTGATCTATTCCGCCGTTGACAATGAACTTCCTGAGACCGTCCAGAACGATGCGATAAACCATGATTGATCAACTCCTTACGATTCGCCTTTTTTCTCATCACCACGAGTGTCGCCTGCGACCGTGCGTCAGTACCATTCCGCGCGCCTAGTATAAATGCGAAGCCGACCACCTGCCAATGAACAAAGTTATAGAGCCTCCGGCGGCCAAGAAGGCGGAAAAGGCCCGCCGGGGGCGCCAAAGGGGCGAGCGGTGGAAATAAGGGGCCGCAAATGGACCCAAAGGGGGACCCAAAGGGGGACCCAAAGGGGGACCCAAAGGGGGACCCAAAGGGGGACCCA
>DYHY01000010.1:2437-29863 GCA_020723935.1 Candidatus Micrarchaeum sp. | reverse complement strand
AACCCGCCGGGGGCCCGGATTGGCGGGCGGGCGCCCCTTCATAACCTTTAAAAACGATTTTCGAATGCCATTGCTCAAGAAGCGGGGCGACGGTTCTTCGAGCCTCCCCCGCGTGAAAGAACGGTGTGACTCAAAATGGCAAAAACCAAAGTGCAGAGCCAGCAGAACGTGATAGGCGAAGATGTCGAGAGGATCCTCGGCCGCGACGCCCAGAGGATGAACATCCTCGCCGGAAGGGCGGTGGCGGAGATAGTGCGCAGCACCCTCGGCCCCAAGGGCATGGACAAGATGCTCGTGGACAGCCTCGGCGACATAGTCGTCACCGGCGACGGCGTGACGATCCTCAAGGAGATGGAAATAGGCCACCCGGCGGCGAAGATGGTCGTGGAGGTGGCGAAGGTCCAGGAGGACGAGGTCGGCGACGGAACGACCACATCGGTGGTCCTGTGCGGCGCGATGCTCGCCAAGGCCGAGGAGCTCCTCACGCAGAACATCCACCCGACTGTCATAGTCAACGGCTACCGCCTAGCGGCCGACAAGTCACTGGAGATACTGACCAAGATGGCGATCGACATCAAGGCCACCGACGAGGAGGTCCTGAAGAACATCGCCAAGACCTCGATGAAGGGGAGGATCACGGAGGCCGAGAGCGAGAAGCTGGCGGCGATCGTCGTCTCCGCGGTGCGGCGCGTCGCCGAGGCAGGGGAGGCCAAGGGGTCCCTGAAGGTGGACATTGAGGACATCAAAGTCGAGAAGAAGACTGGCGGGTCCCTGGAGAGCACGGAGCTCATCGAGGGGATTGTCGTCGACAAGGAGCGCGTGCACGCCGGAATGCCCAAGAGGATAGACGGCGCCAAAATAGCGCTAGTCAACGCCGCCTTCGAGATAGAGAAGACGGAGACCGAGGCTGAGATCAGGATCACGTCCCCCGAGCAGCTCCAGGCGTTCATGAACCAGGAGGAGAAGATGCTCAAGAACATGGTCGAGAGCGTCGTGAAGAGCGGGGCGAACGTCCTCCTCTGCCAGAAGGGCATAGACGACCTCGCGCAGCACTACCTCTCCAAGACAGGGGTCTTCGCCGTGAGGCGCGTGAAGGAGAGCGACATGAACAAGCTCGCCCGCGCGACGGGAGCGCGAGTCGCTACCAGCCTCGCGGACCTGTCGGAAAAGGACCTCGGATATGCCAAGCTCGTCGAGGAGGTCAAGATGGGCGGCGAGTCCATGACATTCGTGCGCGGGTGTAAGGACCCCAAGGCAGTGACAATACTCATCCGCGGCGGGACGCAGCACATAATCGACGAGGCCGACAGGAGCCTCTCGGACACAATCAAGGTCGTGGCCGCGGCTGTCGAGAGCGGCAAGGTCCTCCCCGGCGGAGGCTGCCCCGAGATCGAGGTCGCGATCCAGCTTCGGAAGTACGCCGCGTCCGTCGGCGGGCGCGAGCAGCTCGCGATAGAGGCATTTGCGGGCGCGATGGAGGTAATACCTAGGTCGCTAGCCGAGAACGGGGGCCTGGACCCAATAGACCTGCTCGTCAAGGTGAAGGCGGCCCACGAGAAGGGCAACAAGCATGACGGCATAAACGTGCTCGACGGGAAGACAGACAATATGTACAAGTCGGGCGTCATCGAGCCCCTGCGCGTGAAGACGCAGGCGATAAAGTCGGCGAGCGAGGCGGCGATGATGATCATGAAGATCGACGACGTCATCGCGGCGAGCAACCTCGGCGGCGGTGCCGGCGGGCCCCCCGGAGGGATGGGCGGCATGCCGGGCGGCATGCCCGATACGTAGGCCTGAAGGAAAAAATCTCTTTATGGAAAAAGGGTCCCGGGGTTTCCCGGGGCCCGAAAACTTCTTTTTCAGGGGTCCGGCTGCCAGGGCCCGCGCGGGCCAAAAAACTGTTATAAATCGGTGCGGCCTTTTCCGGCCCGATATGGCTAAAAGGAAAGCTCCCTTTGCCGTCGCTTCCGCCAAGAAGGACGGCATGATGCAGAAGATCTGGGCGTTCTTCTCCGACGAGCGCTACCCCGTGTTCTTCACCGCGCTCTTCCTAGCGCTCTACCTCGTCAACTATTTCGTGGTGAAGAACCCGATCGTCTTCCTCGTCACGGCGAGCGTCGCGGTCTTCTTCCTGCCCGGATACGTCCTCCTCGACCTCATAATACCGCCGGGAGCCCTCGAGGATTTCGTCGAGAGGTGGGTGACTTCCATCGCGCTGAGCATCTGCTTCATCGTCCTCGCGGTGAGCATAGTGAACCTGGGCCTCAAGCAGCCGCTTTCGCGCGACGTCTTCACATGGACGGTCGCAATCTTCAACCTGGCGGGGATGAGCGTCCACGCGGCCTGGCTCAAGACGGGCAAGCCCTGGAATTCCAGGCCCGTTGCGGCGGCGCCCTCCTTGGAGGGCAGCGGTCCTCGGACCGCGAGATGAAGGTCCTCTCTAGGAAGGAGAGGGCGCGCTCGCGCATATTCAGGATCATCGAGGCCGAGGTAGGTCTCGGCTGGCAGGAAAAGGGCGGTCCAGGAATTCGCCCGGTTCGCCGACGGGAAGGACTCGGTCATTGCAGTCCCCGTCGATTCGGAGGGGAACGTCTATCTCGTGAAGGAGTTCGCCCTGGCCCAGAACGCCTACGACATCCATCCCCCGAAGGGCGGGATGAAGAAGGGCAAAACGCCGAGGCAGGTCGCGATTGAGGAGGTGGCGGAGGAGACGGGCCTTGCCGCAGAAAGCATGGAGCCGATAGGGACCCTCGTCCCGATTTCCGGATATTTCAACTTTCGCACGCGCGTCTTCCTCGCGACGGGCGCGAGGAGGATGGAGGATCCGCCCGAGGGCGACGAGATCGAGAAGCAGAAGGTCCTCAGGAGGCCCCTCGCGACGGCCATAGAGATGTGCAAGGACGGGCGGATCAGGGAGGCGCGGGCGGTTTCCGCCCTGTTCCTTGCGGAAGCGCGCGCCTTTTCGGACGCAAGAGACGGGAAAAGTGAGGCTGTCACTTGCGGCAGGTAGCAAGTAGTAGTGTCGGGAGGGGGGGAAGGTGGCAAGCCGGAAAAGCGAGCGCAAGCTTGCAAGGAAGGCTCTCGTTTCGGACCCGCAGGCGATTAGGCACCACAATGACCTCCTCTACGAGCACGACGTAGGCTTCGTCCTCGCGTACACCGGTTCCAGGGACGAGGTCATCCTCCGGCTGCAGAACAACCTGAAAAGGAGGGAGGACGGCGTCAGGTTCCACAATTACCTCGTCATAGGGCCCTGGCGCGCCAGGGCCGTCGAGGTGAAGCGGGGATCCAACAGGAGGCACGCGTGCGTCCAGACGTGTACTGAGAACACGGACCGGACAAGCTCCTTGACTTCTACCTTTCGGACCCCGGGATGGGCTCCTACGTCTCGTCGGTCCTCGGGCCCGCCGAATCGGCCTCGAAATCCGCTCTGATCGTCTCCCCGAAGAGGCACAGGAACGACGACGAGAGGTATTGCGTCGTCACCTAGGAGGAAGCGGCGGCCGCGGCGAGAAGCTACATCCTCAGCCCGCCCAGGCCGGTACACGAGGTGCTGGTCGAATTCGCTAGGGCGGACTGGAGATACGGCGGGTACAGGCAGACATAGGGCTCCGGCGCATCCTTCAGTTCATCGCGGAAAAGCCCGTCCCTGAGAATCCCAAAAAAATAAAGTCGGCGGATTGAACTCGTTTTGTGCTCGTTGCTTGCTTCGTTTTTTCCTTTCGGTTCTTTGCTTACTCCTGATTGCGAGGTCTCATCCCGGCGCATGTCTTTACCAGCCGCCGCTGGCGCTGTCCCGGTCGCCTCTATCTCTCGCGAACCGCATCACCTGGGAGGGATCGCGACCGTTCCCGCTTCGACGCAGACGCTTGTGACTCGCTGCCTGCTGCTTGTTCCTCCGTTCTATGTTGCTTCTTCGTTCGCTTGCTTGCTTGCTTGCTGTTTTCCGTTGCTTGTCTGTCGGTCAGGGGTGCGGCGGTCCGAAGACCTCCCGTGCCTCGGGCAAAGTTCCGACGGGCCCTTGCCGGGGCAAACCGGTCCATGCATTCTCGCGGGCCGGCTCTCTGTTTGGACAGGACCATGAATTTTGGGAATAAAGGAGGCCGGGCCCCCGGAAGAGGAGGGGACCCGGTGAGGATCGAAGGCCAATCCCACCGGAGCAAGAAGGCGCATCCGATAAGATCAGCCGCGGGGCCCGCCGGACTTTTGGGGGTTGGGGTTTGGGGACCACTGAAAAGGTAGATGCCGACGGGCCCGCGCGTAGACCGGACGGCTGGAAAGGTACTTCCAGCCCAACAACTTTCAGGGGGGTTTGGGGGTGGCTAGAACAAAAGTGGGATGAGCCGGCCGCACCGACTCTCCGAACCGCCCGGTCGTTTCTGCTGAACATGTGTTTTTCTTTTGGATTCCTTGATTTTTGGATCGCGAGTCTGGGTTTTGGGGGGCCGGCTCCTGCCGGCCCAGTTCCCATGATTCACTCTTCCCTACGCAAGCACGGGTATTCCCAGGCTGTTAGCGGTCTGCTTGGTGCGCACGGACGCCTCCCTCGGGTTGACCGACCCGAGAATGTGTGGGGACTTGACTCCGGTGATTATCGTCATCACGCGGATCGAGCCCTCGAGGGCCGGGTCTATCCTCGCGCCCCAGATGACCGAGGCTCCGGGATCCATGTCCTTGGCGACGAGATCGCCTATTGTGTTGACCTCGTCTAGGGTCATGTCGGGCCCGCCGACGACGTGCAGCATCGCGCCCGTCGCGCCCTTGTAGTCGACATCCAGGAGCGGGTTCGAAAGCGCCTTCCTGACCGCTTCCTCCGCCCGGTTCTCGCTCGTCGACTCGCCGACGCCGATGACCGCAACCCCGCCGTTGGACATGACCGCCTTGACGTCAGCATAGTCTAGGTTCACGAGGCTCGGGACGGCTATTGTCTCAACAATCCCCTTGATCATCGTCGCGATGAGCTCGTCTGCCACCGCGAAAGCCTGCGCAATGGGGAGCTTCCCGGCGACTTCCACGAGCCTGTTGTTGTCTATGACGATGACGGTGTCCGTCGTCTGCCTAAGCTCGTACAGGCCGGCCTCGGCCTTGAAGATCCTGGCGCGTTCCATCTTGAAGGGCATCGTGACCACCCCGATGACTATTGCGCCCTGCTCCTTTGCTAGCTGCGCGACTATCGGAGCGGAACCCGTCCCGGTTCCTCCGCCCATTCCGGCTGTGACGAAGACGAGATCGCAGTTCCGCAGGGAATCCTTGATGTCGTTCCTCGCCTCCTCCGCGGCAGCCCTTCCGACTTCCGGATAGCCGCCAGCGCCGAGGCCCTTCGTTAGGTCCCGGCCGATGAGTATTTTCCTGTCCGCCTCGCGGGCATCGAGGTGCAGCTTGTCCGTGTTCAGAGCCACGACAGTTGCACCCTGTATCCCGAGGCGGTAGAGCCTGTCCGCCGTGTTGTTTCCGGCCCCTCCACAACCCACCACCACAATCCTGGCTTGGCCGACTTCGAAGTCGGCGCCAGGCCTTGACGCGTTTGCCGCACTTTGCAGGACGTAGTCCATTTTTCTCGGTTCACCCCGTCGTTTCTGCAAGCCCGACCTATCGACCGGACCGCCGAAATGACTATATACTCAGATAGCCGAAGCTACCCCAACAGTCAAAGAAAATCTGGGACTAACCAACCTAGAAAACAAAGACTTTGACTACCAAAACCAACCAAACCGGCGGGATGTGTCGAACCGGAATCGTTTACCAGACGATTCTGGCGCGAGTCGCTCATCACCTGTTACCAGCAGGCGAGCGCCTGATCCACCTTTACATCTTCCCGCAGATTCGATATTTATTCGTAAGTGTCCTTTGAAATATCCTATAAGAAGCATGTGGCGGACAGCAATATTGGAAAAATACCACCGCAAGGCTTGAATCGCCAGTTTTCATAAATGTTCCTTTTCGGAGTGGCAAATATTGTCTTTTAAGGGGTTTTTAAAGGCAAAAATCAACTGAAAACAGAAATAACCAGCACTTCAAAGTAGCAATCTGAAAATGGTGTATGGCAAGGACGCTTCGTTCTTAGGAGAGGGATGCTGCTGCTACAAAGCACACGAGCAGGCAGGTCCTATGCATCGCGGCGCAGCTCCGCCAGGACGCTTGCGCCGGAGCGCGCGAGGACGTCGTCCTTTTGAACTATTGTGCGGCGATGGATCTCGCGCTTTCGGTCTCGCCGCGCTACGCGCAGAGGGTTGATGAGTTCCTCGCCGAGCGCGTGAGGAACCTCCCCGGCGGATATGCCGAGATGCTCGCCGGCTTTTCGGCGGCGCCGGGGGCGCGACGCAGGATTCCACCCAACCTTTTTAACCGGCGTGATGGCTCCGACCCGCGTGAAAAACGCCCTTTCGGAGGTCAGGCTGGCCTGGAACAGGCTGAAATACCTCTTCATCTACCGCCTCTCCAGGTACCTGGGCGAGAGGACGATGCTCCTCAGGAAGCTCCTTCCCGAAGGGAGGAGCGGCCTCCTCAAGGGCAAGAGGTTCCATTTCAGGAGGGGGAGCTCGGATCGGTGGGTGGCAAGGGAGGAGAACGAGCCCCAGACCCGCGACCTCCTAGGGAAGACGAGGGGGCGCGTCTTCCTAGACGTGGGGGCGCACATAGGGACCTATTCGGTCACGCTTTCCGACAATTTCAGGAAGGTCGTCTCCGTCTAGCCGGTGAAGAGCACGTTCGCCCAGCTGAGGAGGAACATTTCCGAGAACAAGGCGAGGAACTTCGTCGTTGTCAAGCGCGCGGCCTCCGACAGGGCGGGGACCGCCGGGTTCTCCTTCAACACCAAGGTGGACATATTCTCGCACCTCGTGATGCGCCCCGGGGAGATGATGCAGGGGGAGCGCAGGAGCTCCGGAAGGATAGAGAAGGTCAGGCTCGAGACGATAGACTCCCTCCTCCGCAGGCTGGGTGTGAGGCTAGGGAAGTGGACCTCGTGAAGATAGACGTGGAATACTCCGAGAGGGACGCCCTGAGGGGAGCGAAGGGCCTCCTCACCGCGGGGAGGCTGCGGATAGTGATAGAATTAGAATGCGAGGACAAGGAGACGGAAAGGCTTCTCGAAGGCTTCAGATACCGCAGGGCGAGAAAGCTTGACTGGAACAACCTGGTCTTCGAGAAGGAAGCATGACCCAGCCCGGCGATGCACTTTTATAAGTGAAAAGCCGCCCGTCCCGGCAGGATGGCTGGCAGGGTTGGGAGAAGGGCTTGCGCGGTTTCCTCTCTCCTCGCATCCTTCCTTCTCCTCGCTTCCATCCCCCTCCTGGCCCCCCGGGCCGCCTTCTCCCTCGACCTGCGCGGGGCGACAGTGCCCTATTACGAGCCCAGGAACGCGACGCTCCTGGGCGGATACGATCTTCCGTACAATTTCACGGCCAAGGGGGCGTCCTTCGACGAGGCGACGGGCGCGATATTCGCGGTCGGCGAGCGGACGGTCTGGGGCGCCGAAGGCGAGTTCCCGCACGACGAGGTCGCAATCTTCAAGATCGAGACGGCGACGGGCGTAATAGTCCGGTCGGAAATCCTGGGTTCGGGCCTCTTCCTGCGCTACGCGCCCGAGCCGACGCTGGACGGCCAGGCGGTCTACTTCTACCAGGGACGCGACGGGGAGGAGGTCCCGTACGGGATTTCCGGCTCTTTCAGCGCGCCGGAGAAGCTCGGGAACGTCCTCGCCCTTTCCACGGCGGACCTCTCGGTGATGGGGAACGTGTCGTTCCCTGAGATCCCCCCCATCGGAATGACGTCTGGGGCGATGAACCCGCCCATGACCTCCTACGGCGACCTGCTCTACATCCCGGCAAACGGCAGGGTCTACTACCTGGAGAAGGACGACCTTTCCAGGCCGCCGGTCCTCGCCGCGGGAGGCGGCGACCAGCTCTCGTTCATCCAGTGGCCGGCCGCGGTGACGGAGGCGAGGATCGTGATCCCGCTCATAAGGACGGAGTTCACGAACCCGCAGGACTTCTCGAGCGTCAGGAGGACGTTCGGCCTCGTCTCCTACCTGCGCTCGAGCGGCGCCCTCGAGAAGCTCGTCAACACGACGGAGCTGGAGGACGGCCTGGAAATGAGGGCCTCCGCCGGCCCGGACGGGAAGGTCGTGTTCTTCGAGAAAGAGGGGAAGAAGTTCTACCTGCTGAACCTCACCGGGGACAGGGCCAAGCCCTTCGCGATAGTCGCAAACCAGCTGACGGACGCGGCGAGCGGGAGGACGGAGAGGATGCTTGACGCGCGCGCCTCGGGCGGCTCGTACGCGATTGCGTCGGGCGACGGGTTCCTGACAAAGGCGCGGCTCTATTCCTTCGGGCGGTTCAACTACACGGACGCGGTCGTCCTGCAGATACCCTCCGTCCCGGTCGCCAACATGAGCCCCCCGGACATACTGATATCGTCCCAGATCCTGAGCGCGTACGGCATCCCCGCGACGCCCGCAGACCTCCTGAAAAGGGGGATACCCCAGTTCGCCGACAGAATAGTTGGCGTCAGCTGGCCGCGCGAGAAGCTCTACGCCATCCTGGACGACGGGAGGATCCTCGCGTTCAACATATCGCGCTCCGCGGCCCCCGTCAGGTGCTCCTGCAGGGCGTGGAGGGAGAGCGGGTGCGGCATCTCACCGTGCTCGGGCTCCGGGAACTACATGCTGAGCATGCGCGACTGCGTCCCGAAGGGGTGCCAGTCCGAGACGACCTGCGACATCTCCCTCAAGTGCGCGAAGGGCGCCACGACGACGACGACCAAGGCGACGACAACAACAACAATACCCCCTCTCCCAAACGTCACGACGACAATACCCCCCACAACCGTCCTCCCGACCAAACCCTCCACAACGTCGACCGCGGCGGCGACGACCACAACGGCGCCCGTCAGGAGGAGCTGCCCGCCCACGTGCAACGACAACAACGCCTGCACGACGGACGACTGCTCGGCGGCGACCGGCTACGACTGCGCCTACCTGCCCCTTCCGGCCGGGACTGCCTGCGGGAACGGCTTCGCATGCACGGCTTCGGGCGCCTGCGCGGAGGCGGCGAGGAGATGCCCGGAATGCCCCGTGCCGGCTCAGTGGTCCGAATGCACCGGCGGACGCCAGCAGAGGCAGGCCTATTCCTGCGGGATAGAGACCGCCTATTACTGCGTCCCGACGGTCGAGGCGAGGGGCTGCGCCGTGCCCATGACGACGACCTCCAGGCCCTCCTGCTCGTCGAGCTCCTCGTGCGGCCCCGACCAGGTGTGCATAGCAGGCTCTTGCAGCAGGGCGAAGCTGGTCCTCGCGTTCGTCCCGCTCAACTGGCAGGGCGACGAGGCCTCCTTCTACTCCGAGGTGGACGCGCGGGCGGGCTTCCTCCTGGACAACCTCCCCCTCGTCTCGTGCAAGGAGACTGTGAGGATCCTCCCGCTCTGGACCAACTGCACAGCGCCCGTCTCCTGCGAAAGCTGCTCGGAGCTCTCGCCGATAAGGGACTGCGCGAGGAGGTTCACGACAAATTACAACGTCGCGGTCGGGATCACGGACCAGGAGGGCGCCTGCGGCGTCGCGACCCGCGGCTTCTCGTGCCGGCTGGGGACGATCTTCATGAAGAAGGGCTTCGAGGACGTCCTCGCCCATGAGTTTGGGCACGAGTTCGGCCTGCGCGACGAATACTGCGATTACGGGGCCCGCTGCGGGGGGCAGGCCAAGCCCAACCCCCTCTCGGCCGAATGGGGGTGCGACCCTGCGAACAGCGACTGCTGCTGGTGTAGGAACGCCTACGGCCTGTGCTGCTACGGGAACAAGAACCAGTTCGGCGGGCGCTCGATAATGAGCTACGCGGGCGCGCCCGGCCCCAAGGCGTACGACCCGCCCTCCTTCGCCCATCTTTCCACTTTCGAGAAACTGAGGTGCTGACCAGAAGAATGAGAAAAACCATCCGTACCGGGGAAATCAGGGCGGCCGGGCCGCTAGGGGGGCTTGCGGCTATCGTCCTCGCCGCCGCGATAATCCTGGCGATGGCAATCGTCCCGGCAAGCGCCGCGACGGTCCTGGAGCTAAACTTCATGTTCCACCGGGCGAACGGCTCGGCGGAGCTCTCCTCGGCCAGCGCGATGGAGGGGACGGAGACAATACTATCCTCCAACGGCGAGGCAGACTCAAGGTTCCTCCTTGAGGTCACGGACGACGGCGGGAACAAGGTCGTCGCGGCCCAGGAGATCCCGGTCTCGTTCTACATCCTCACGGAGCCCCCCAAGCCCGTCGAGTCCGTCCCGGTGACGGTGAGAATACCCTTCTCCTCCGAGGAGAAGAAAATACGCCTGACAAGCCTCCCCTCGGGGGACGTCGTCCTCCTCCAAGACCTCTCCCTGTGCAACAGGGACAGTAGGTGCGGGCCCGGGGAAAACCACGCCTCGTGCGGGGACGACTGCAAGCAGGGCGGGAAGGATGGCTACTGCGAGCCGGCGAGGGACGGCATATGCGACCCGGACTGCGACATAACGGCCGACGCTGACTGCATCCCGAGGGGAAGGCCCGCGGGGGCGGGGATCGGGACGGCTCCGATCGTGATAGGCGCGACCCTCGCGGGAATCGCGGCCGCGTTCTACCTGATCTTCTTCAGGAAATAGGGGCCGGCCGGCGGGGGGCTGGTCAGTAGATCTTCACGTGCGGGGCGCGCGGGCTGTGCTCGTTGTAGAGGTGCGACAGCGCGACGGGCGCGATCATCGTCGTGAGCAAGCCCACCGCCACGACGACGGAGAATACCGCGTTGTCTATCACTCCGGCGCCGAGGCCCACGAGCGCCGATATCATCGCTATCTCGCCCCGCGGCATCATCCCCAAGCCCACCGCCGCGCAGGCCCTAGCGTCTAGGCGCCTCGAGCTTCCCGAGACGCCGAGCGCGCCCAGGGCCGACATTCCCGCGGAGGCGAGGAAGCCGGCGGCGAACTTGGTGGCAAGCGCCACGACCGTGAGCGCGAGGAGGAAGAGAACAAGGAGGGGGCTTGAGAAGAGCTCTTTGAGGTTCACGGTGACCCCGAGCGAGACGAAGAACAGGCAGCCGAAGATTATCTCGAAATACCTCACCCCCTCCTTGCGCTCGCCGATCTCGACGTTCTCGAGGGCGACACCGGCGACGAACGCTCCGACGACGGCGGAGAGGCCCGCCAGCTCCGCGCCCAGGCTGTAGGCGAAGGCGAAGAGTACGAGAGCTATGAACGGGACGGGCTCGTACGCGCGGTGGAGCATCGCCCACTCCTGGAGGGAAACGAGCCATTTGGTGATGACCATCTTGCCGACGAGGAACGCGGCGGCAAGGAAGCCCAGCGCAAGGAGCGCCTTGCCTGCGAGGAGTAGGGGCGAGAAGCCGCCGGCGAGGGCCACCTGCTCGGCGACGGAGAGGGCGAGGAGGCTCAGTATGTCGTCTATCACCGCCGCGCCGATTATTATCTTGGCTTCGGGGGATGAGATCTTTCCCAGCTCCTTGAAGACCTGGACGGTTATCGCTATGCTCGTCGCGGTGAGGCAGGTCCCGACGAAGAAGGACGCGTTCCCGGAGAAGCCAAAGAGGCGCGAGACGAGGTACCCGCCGCCCCAAGGGAGGACGACTCCGAGGAAGGCTACCGCCGCGGCCTTTGCGTTCGCCAGGTCCTCCGGCCGGGTGTCGAGGCCCACGACGAAGAGGAGGAAGATCGCACCTATCATGGCGAGAGCCTCTATTGTCTCGGACGGGCCGACTATCCCCAGGATGCTGGGGCCGACGATTATCCCGGCGAGGATGCTCGCGACGGTCCCGGACTGCCTGAGCTTCGCCGCGAGCATGAAGCCGAAGAGGGCGGCCACGAGGACGACCGTTATCTGGAATTCGGGGCTCGCAGGAAACATCTTCTATTTTCCAGGGAAGCCTGCCCGCTCCGACTAATTATGCGTTTCGCATGCCCGCGGCGCCCCGGGAGAATCAGACCAGGAAGTCGTCGGCCGAAAGCTTCTCGTTGATCTCGCCCGCCAGGTTCTTCTGGACCAGCTCGCGCGCCCTGTCGGCCCCGTGGCCGCAGCCGAAGAGCCAGGCGAGCTTCACGTACGCGACCTCGGGGAGCATGTCCTTCCCGAAGACCGCGCCCGCCTCTCCGAGGAGCCGCAGGTTCCTGTAGACGTAGGGGTGCGTCGCGCCCCAGAGGGTCTGGCTCGTGGAGACGACGACGAGGCCCGCGTCAACCGCCCTCTTAACGGCGGGGATCCATGAGAGGTCGCCGCTGGACGGGACGTGGCCAAGGCCCGTCCCCTCCAGGACCAGGCCCTTGTACCCCTTGGAGACGTAGAAGTCGATTATCTGGGGATCGGCGTTGGGGACTGCCTTGACCATGGCCACCTTCGGGTCGAAGTCCGCCCTGACGGAGACCTTCCCCGAGAGGTCCACCTGCACCCCCCTGTCCTCGGATGCGGGCGATACCTCCCCGTCCGGATAGGAGATTCTCGCGAAGGGCCGCCTGTTCACGGACCGGAAGGCGTCGCGGCGGGAGGTGTGCATCTTCCTCACCTTCGCCCCCCAGTGGGCCAGGCAGTAGTCGTCGCTCGTCGTCGCGTGCATCACAAGGAACACCCCCGCCGACGCGCGCTTGGCGATGAAATTGGCGGCGCACAGGAGGTTCATCGAGCCGTCGAAGCTCCCGCGGTCGGGGGATCTCTGCGCACCGACGAGGCAGACGGGCTTCGTCAGGCCCTGGAGCGCGAACGAGAGGGCGGCGGAGGTGAAATGGAGAGTGTCTGTCCCGTGCGTCGCTATGACGCCCTGGACTCCGGGGGAGTTGAGGAGCCTCCCCACCTCCTTCGCCAGGACCGAATAGTTCCCGAAATTCATGTCCTCGGAGGCTATTGTGAAGGGCGAGGAGACCTCGGAGATGTCGGCGACCCTGGAGATTTCCGGGACGGTGGCGAGGACCTCCTCGGGGGTGCGGCACATGTAGACGCCGCCCGTGAAATAGTCGACGTGCGTCCCTATCGTCCCGCCGGTCGCTACGAGGCCTATCTTCGGAAGGCCGCCGGCCGGCCGGGGAATCGAGACGGGGATGACCTTCCCTATTTCCACGCCCTCGCAGGCCTTCTTCGCCGACGAGACGGCACCGGCCGCGACGGTCAGGTTGTAGCCAGTGGCAAGCTTGAGGATTATCATGTCCTGCTCGCCCGCGGCGATCCTCGGCATCAGGATCCCCTCGCGCTCCGAGCCGTCCGAGAGGGCGAGCCTCACGAGGTTGCCCTCTCTTATCCCCTCGGCCGAGAAGAGCCGGGAATCGACCTCGGCCGGATAGGATGTCTCGTCGCCGGCACCGCCGTTCTTGCGCTGGGCCATCTGAGGGGCGCGTCCCCCCGCCAACATTATATAAATAACGGGCCGGGGGGCTTCCCGATGAAAGCGGGCCTCGAAATACACCAGCAGCTCAAGGCAGGCAAGCTCTTCTGCAGGTGCCCGTCCGTCCTCAGGGAGGACGCGCCGCATTTCACGGTCTCCCGCAAGCTTCGCCCCGTCGCGAGCGAGACCGGCGCGCGCGACCTCGTCTCGGAAGCGGAGGCCGCCAAGGGGAAGACCTTCGCCTACGAGGCGTACCGGGACACGACCTGCCTTGTAGAAATAGACGAGGAGCCGCCGCTCGCGATGGACCGGGACGCCCTCGAGATAGCGTGCGCGATAGCAAAGAGCCTCAACTGCGCAATAGTCCCGGAGCTGCACACGATGAGGAAGGCGATAATCGACGGCTCCTGCCCCGGCGGCTTCCAGAGGACAGGGCTCCTTGCGACCGACGGCTGGCTGGACGTGGGGAAGAAGCGCGTCGGGATACAGACAATCTCGATCGAGGAGGATTCCGGAAGGATAATCTCGGCGGAGGGCGGGAGGAGCGTCTTTCGCGTCGACAGGCTCGGGATACCCCTGGTCGAGATAGCGACCGCGCCCGACATCGCGACGCCCGAGGAAGCTAGGCAGGTCGCCGAAAGGATAGGCGCGATCCTGCGCCTGACCGGGCGCGTCGTGCGTGGCATAGGCTCGATAAGGCAGGACCTCAACGTGTCGACCGAGGAGGGCGGGCGCATCGAGATCAAGGGCGTGCAGTGGCTGGACTTGATACCCCTCTTCGTCGCTAACGAGGTGGCGAGGCAGGGCGCGCTCATATCCCTCGGGAGGAAGCACGGGGGCGCGAAGACGGGCAGGCGCCTCGCCGACGTGACCGCAGTCTTCGAATCCACGCAATCCAAGGTCCTCGGGGGGAAGAGGGTCCTCGCGACGTCCTTCCCCGGCCTCGCGGGCCTTATGCGCGAGACGCTCCACGAGGGCAAGCATTTCGGGAAGGAGGTGGCGGAATACGTCAGGGTCAAGACCCGGGCCAAGGGGTTCTTCCACACCGACGAGCTCCCCGCGTACGGAGTGACCGACAGGGAGGTCGCCGCACTGAGGAAGGCCCTCGGCGCGGGCGAGAAGGACCTCGTCTGCATCGTCGCCGACGAGCCGTCGGCCCTCGAGGTCGTCGAATGGCGGATCTCCGCCCTTGCAGAGGGCGTCCCAAAGGAGACGAGGAAGGCGAACCCAGACGGATCCACCAGCTTCCTTCGGCCCATCGCCGGGAGCGCCCGGTTCTATCCGGAGACGGACGTCCCCCCCGTCCGGACGGCGCAGTTCGTGACGAAGGCGAAAACCGCGGAAACGCCTGAGGAGAGGATGGCCGCGCTCAAGAAGCTGGGCCTTTCCGACAACCTGGCAAAGGGCCTGCTCCTTTCCGAGGATTATCCGCTCTTCACAATGGCCGTCTCGGCGGGGGTGCAGCCGACCCTTGCGGCGGCGACAGTCCTGGAGACCCTGACCAGCCTCAGGCGCAAGGGGACCGACGTCGACAGGATAGCAGACCTGGCGTTCGGCGCCCTGTTCGCGCAGATTTCCAAGGGCTTCGTCCTGAGGGATTCCGTCCCCCAGGCGATCGAAAGCCTCGCGAAGGGCGAGAGCTTCAGCGCGGAGGTCGTGTCCGACGCCGCCGTCGAGGATGCCGTAAATAAGCTCATAGATGAAAAGTGGGATTTCATCGCGAAAACCGGCCGGGAGCGGGCGCTTCCCGGCCTCATGGGCGAGCTCATGAGGACGCTGCGGGGGAAGGTCGACGGGGCGCGCCTCAAGGCGGCCCTCGAGCGCAACCTTTTAAAACACGGGGAGGACGGCTCAGCCTGATGCACAGGGACTCCTCTTGCGGATGCAGATCCGGCTGCGGATGCGGGGCCGGAGCAACGATGCCCTGGATGGAGCCTCCCAAGAAGAAGAGGCGTGTCGGATCGGCGGCGGCGGCAAAGAAGAAGAGAGGGGCGAGCGGCGGCCGCAATAATAATAGCGGGAACTCCAAGCATCCCTCCAAGCGCTAAAGGGCCGGAAGGGAGGCGCGAGGGGTTCCGATGTTTTCAACCGCTTAGCCATACGAAACGGGCAAATACGCAAACGGCGGCGGGACGGGAACCGGCGGAAGGCGATGAAGGAAAAAACCAGGGAAAACGGGGCGTCGGAGGACGCGGACGGCGGCATCGTCGTGGGAGGCATAGGAGTCGGGAAGATAGCGAGGATCTGCCGCATTGAGCTGACGCCGGAGGAAGCGGCGGCCCTGGAGCGGGACGCGCGCGAGATCCTATCCAACTTCGCCCAGATAGAGGAGCTAGCTTCCAAGGAGGCCGCGGAGAGGGAAATCGCGCCCGTGCCGATGGGGGACCTTCGCGCGGACGGGCGCACGGAGGGCTTCCCCGAGGGCCTCCTCGCCGGAAGGACGGACAAGGAAGGCTTCCTGAAGATCCCTGCCGCAGGCAAGAAGCCGGGAGCGGAGATTTGAGATGGGTGCCGCGGCGGGGACGATCTCCCAGATGGTGGAGCGCGCCGTCGCGAAGGCGGAGAAACTCAACGGGAAGCTCAACGCGTTCATCACGATAGATGGGGCCGGCGCGCTCGCGAGGGCGAAGGAACTCGAGGGGCAGGAAGGGGTCATGCGCGAGCATGGCGCGCTCTTCGGGAAGATCATAGCGGTCAAAGACAACATCGCCGTCAAGGGCCTGCGCTGCACGGCATCGTCCAGGACTCTGGAGAACTATGTCGCGCCCTACACGGCGACCGTGATCGAGCGGCTCCTGGAGAGGGGCGCCATCGTCATCGGAAAGACGAACATGGACGAGTTCGCGGCGGGGGGCGGGGGCACGAGCGGGCATTTCGGCCCGGTCAGGAACCCCTACTGCCTGGAGCGGGTTCCGGGCGGATCCTCCTCGGGGAGCGCGGTCGCGGTCGCGGCGGGAATAGTCGACTTCGCCATAGGGACCGACACCGCAGGGAGCATCCGCGCTCCGGCGGCCTTCTGCGGCCTGTGCGGCTTCCGCCCCACCTGGGGCGCGGCGTCGCGCCACGGCCTCCTGGATCTCGGGATGTCCATGGACACGCCCTGTCCCATCGCCCGCGGGCCCGACGACCTGATAGCGGCCTTCGAGGCGATGCGCGGCAGGGACGACCGGGACCAGAGCTCGCTGGACGAGCGGAGGACTTCCGTCGGGAGCAGGCCCGTCCTCGGGGTCCCCGAGGAATTCTTCCAGGGCGTTGACAAGGAAGTCGAGGAGATAGTGAGGAAGGCGATCGACGGGCTGGGCATGGAGACCAAAGACGTCTCAATCCCCTCCTCCAAATACGGCGTCCCTGTCTACTACCTCACGGTCTTTGCGGAGTTCTCCTCCGCGATGCAGAAGTACGACGGGATAAGGTACGGCATCTCCGAGGGCGACATCTACAAGACGAGGCGCGCGG
Source organism: Candidatus Micrarchaeum sp. (assembly GCA_020723935.1). Taxonomy (GTDB): domain Archaea; phylum SpSt-1190; class SpSt-1190; order DYHY01; family DYHY01; genus DYHY01. Next base: position 13,070 of record DYHY01000010.1, on the reverse strand, counting down.
CCTTCGGCGCGGAGGTGAAGCGGCGCGTCCTCCTCGGCACCTACATCACGCTCAAGGAGCACAGCAGCAGGTGGGTTGCCGCGGCAGCGAGGGTGCGCGGGATCCTCGCCCGCGAGGTCGACGCGGTGTTCGCCAAGGGCGCCGACTTCCTGGTCGGGCCGACGATGCCCTTCGTCCCGTGGATCCACGGGAAGGAGATAACGGACCCCCTGCAAAACTACCTCGCCGACGTCCTCACGGTGCAGGCGAACCTCTGCGGGATACCCGCCGGATCCGTGCCCGCCGGCGACATACGCGGGCTTCCAGTGGGCCTCCAGGTGCACGGTCCCCGGGGCCACGATGACGCCGTCCTCGGCCTCATGAAGCTCGCGTACGGGAAGGTCGGGAGCCGCGCGCAGGCCAATCTCAAGCTCGACGGGAGGCTCCTTTCCGCGCCATGAAAGCCGGGGAAGGGAGGATGATGATAGGCCTGGAGATCCACGCGCAGCTCCTCACGGCGTCCAAGCTCTTCTGCTTCTGCCCCGCGGGCCCCACGCAGAGCCCGAACACCTCCATCTGTCCCGTGTGCACGGCCCAGCCCGGCGCCAAGCCGGCCGGGACGAACGCGCGCGCGATGGAGCAGGCGGTGAGGATCGCGCTCATGGTCGGCTGCACCGTCCCGGAGGGCGGGCGCGTGGCGTTCCTCAGGAAGCACTATTTCTATCCGGACCTCCCCAACAACTACCAGCGGACTTCCACCCCTGTCGGGGCGGACGGGCTCTTCTGCGGCGCGAGGATAAGGGAGGTCCACCTGGAGGAGGATCCCGGCCGCTACGACATACGCAAGGACAAGGTGGACCTGAGCAGGTGCGGCACGCCCCTCGCCGAGATCGTCACGGACCCGGATTTCTCGACGCCCGAGGAGGTGCGCTTGTTCCTCAAGAAACTCTCGACCGTCCTCGACTACCTGGGGGCGACGCGCATGGAGGCGGGCTCCACGAGGATAGACGTGAACGTCTCGACGGACGGGGGCAGGAAGGTGGAGGTGAAGAACGTGAACTCGTTCCACAACGTCTACAGGGCGATAAAGTACGAGGTCATCCGCCAGAAGAACATGCGCAGGCGGGGCCTTGAAATACTGCAGGAGACGTGCCACTTCGACGAGCTACAGAAGATAACGATATCCTCGCGCCAGAAGGAGAGCGCGGACGACTACAGGTACTTCCCGGACCCGGACATAGTGCCCATAGAGCTGAGCCCGCGCGAGGTCGCCAGGATCTGTGCCGACCTTCCCGAATCGCCGGATGCCAAGGCGCAGAGGCTCCAGGGGGCGTTCTCCATCTCCGCGAAGAACGCGCGCGCCCTCTCCGAGCACAAGGACCTCGCCGCGCTCTTCGAGGCGGTGAGGCCGCGCGACGGGAAGCGGGCGGAGGCCTGCGCAGAGTTCCTCCTCAACGACACCCTCAGGGTCTTCAACTACCTGAAAAAGAAGGGCCTGCTCGCAGTCCCAGAGAAGCTGGAGTACGAAGCGGAGTTCTTCTCGCAGGCCGCGGAGGCGGTCGCATCCGGGAAGATGACGGGGAAGCTCGCGCGGCGCCTGGTACAGGCAAGGTTCGAGGCGGGACGCACGGGGCCGGCGGACGTCGAGACCAGGCAGGTGGAGGGCGCGGAGATAGAGCGTGCGGTCCACGAGGCCCTGAAGGGGCAGAAGGGCGCCGCGGAGGACTACTGCAGAGGGAAGAAGGCCGCGATCCACAGCATCGTCGGAGAGGTTATGAAAGCCCTCGGATACAGGGCAGATCCCAAAAAAGTTATAACTGTGCTGGAGAAGATACTTAACTCTAAGCAGCGCTGAAAAGAAAACCGACCACAGAAGATGGCTGATCCCCCCGGCCTAGGCTTCGCAGTAAGGAGAATCCCCCTCGCAGGAAACGACGCCAACCGCCTGGAGCCATCGCCTTCTTCTTCCTCCTCAAGGGCGCAAGCCGCGGCCGTCATCGTTCCCGGGAAGGGCGGGGGGAAGCTCCCAATCTACGTGAGGAAGAGCGTCAACCACGACCTCTCCGAGGAGGACGCGTTCAGGATAGGGAAGATCCTGGAGACGTACCGCGCGCGCCCGGAGATAACGCAGACGGGCGCGGAGCGCCGCGGCGTGATAGACTCCCTCGTCGACAGGTACACATCCCTCGCCAAGGGGAGGATAGGGCCCGAGAGGGCCCGGCTCTACAAGGAGATCTGCTTTTCCGCTAGCGGCGACGGCCTCGGGCCCCTGGATTTCCTCATGGAGGACCCGGAGATCGAGGAGATATTGGCGAACGGGCCCGGCGAGCCCGTGTACGTCTTCCACAGGAAGGCTGGGATGTGCGAGACGAACCTCTCGTTCCTCTCGGGGCAATACCTCGTCGAGAAGGCCAACCAGATGCTCTTCCCCCTGAACAGGCGCGTTGACGAGGGGAAGCCCGCGTCCCACGGGATACTCCCGAACGGCGACAGGGTGAGCGTCGCGGTCCCGCCCCTTTCGAGGAGGCCCTGCATAGACATAAGGCGGTTCTCCGAGGAGCCCCTCACCGCGGCGGACCTCGCGCTCAGGGGAATGCTGAACTGGGAGATGGCCGCATTCCTCTCGCTCGTCATGGGGCGCGGCGGGACGAACCTCGGCGTCGTCGGGAACACGGGCGCGGGGAAGACGACGCTCTTGAACGCCCTCCTGCGCTTCATCCCGCCGCACCAGAGGATAGTCTCGGTCGAGGAAATACCCGAGATAAAAATACCGCACAGCCACCAGGTCAGGCTCGTGGAGGTCGAGCACCTCGGCCTCGGGATGGCGGACTGCATCCTGGAGACCCTCCGGCTGCGCCCGGACAGGGTCGTCGTCGGGGAGGTGCGCACGCCCGCGGAAGCCCTGGCGCTCCGAGACTCGTGCCTGTCGGGCCAGTCCTTCGGGACGTATTTCACCTACCATTCGGAAAGCCCGGCCCTCGCGGTCGGGCGGCTCGTGTCGCAGGGCGTGAGCAGGCGGGATTGCGCGGCGTTCGGGATGCTCGTCTCGTGCAGGAGGTTCGAGGACGGGAACGCGAGGACCGTGCGCGTGGTCTCGGAGATCTCCGAGGTGGCTGGCGAGGGCGCGCCGCGCAGGCTCTTCGCGTACGATTTCGCCAAGAGGAGATGGTCGGGCTCCCTCAAGGGGAAGAGCAGGGCGGAGAAATGGATTTCCGCGTCGCTCTTCGGCGGCAGGGGTCTGGGGAAGGAGCTGCGAAGGCGCGAGGCGCTCCTGAAGGGCCTCGCGGGGAAGAGGGATGAAGAATTCTTCAGGATGCTATGGGAAGCGAAATAGCGAGGCTGGCGAGGAAAGCCGCCGAGGGGCAGTTCCAGATAAGCCGGCTGAAAGCCGGGCTTTCGCTCTTCGGGGCGGGCGATCTTCCGCTGGAAGGGCTGGCTTTCGCGTCGCTTGCGCTTTCCGCCGCATGCGCCGTGGCCGCCGTATGGGCGGTCCTCGCCGCGGGAAGCGCGCCTCTTTGCGCCGGCCTCCTCCTTCTGGCGCTCGCATCCCTCAGGATCCCGTCCGCATGCGCGGCCCTTGCGAAAGGCGCCGCGAGGAAGAGTATGGAGAGGGAGCTCCCGGTTTTCCTCTCGCAGTTCAACCACCTCCTGGAGCTAGGCCTCACGCCCGTGAGCGCCCTGGAGAGGGCCGCGGCGGCTTCAAGGGGCGGCCCCTTGGGGAGTGTCGTGCGGGGGGCGATCCTGGAAGCGAGGAAGGGGATGCCCCTCGAAAGGGCGCTGGACTGCGCCGCGGAAAGGATAGAATCCGAGAAGCTTGACGAGGCTTTCGCCGCGGCGTCCTCGGTCCTGGCGGAAGGGAGCTCGCGGGAGGCAAGGGAGCTCGTCGGCCGCACTGCGAGGAGGCAGGCGGCGGAGCGGGCGGCGCTCCTCGAGAGGTATTCGGCGAAAAGCCAGGCTGTCGCCGTCCTCGCGATAGCCACGACCGCCCTCCTCCCGGCGGTCTGCGCGTTCATCCTCGCGACCGCGAGGACGCGGCCGATCGTCCCGGTCATTGCGTTCCTCATTGTCTTCCCGGTCCTTTCGGCTGCCGAATTCGCGTATGTTGTGTGGAGCGCGCCGTGACGGAGCGGGCGAGGGCGTCCCCAGAGGAGAGGCTCCTTCGCTACGCCTCGCGCGGGATGGGCTATGCGGCCAACTGCGCCGTGGCGGTCGCGCTCGTCTGCGCGGCCGCCCTCGCAGTCCTGCCGCTGAAATACGCGGCCGCGACGATCGTCGCATCCGTCCTCGTCGCGTTCCAGCTCCCGGGCGCGGCCTCCGAGAGGAAGCTTGCGAGGATCGAGAAGGAGATAGTCCCGTTCCTCGTGAAGATGGCGAAGCTCCCGAAGGGGACGCCCTCAAGGGCGGTCTTCGAGCGGGTGCAGCCCCAGGGGGAGCTAGCCAGCATCCTCGCCTCGGCCAGGAACTCCTACCTGAAATCCTCCGGAAGGATCTCCGCGGAGGACGCGCTCGAGGAAGCTTTCCGTCCCTACTTGGAGAGGAGCGGGCAGGTCGCGCTCCTCCTCGAGGCGGTGAAGACCGGCATCTCCCACAATTTCGACGCCTGCGACTTCCTCCTGAAGGTCTCGCGGGAGATAGAGGAGGTGCGCGAGATAGAGGAGCGGAGGCGCGCGTCAGTGGAGCTGCAGAAATACACGATACTTTCCGCAGGCGCCTTCTTCGTCCCGTTCATGATGGGCGCGGTCTCCTCAATCGTGGGCCTCCTGGCCAGGATGGGCGGGACCTCCGCAGCGTTCGGGGTCTCCTTCCAGGGCGACCCGGCCGCGCTCAAGGCGTCCCTCTTTGCGTATTCCGTCCTGATAATGCCCGCGATGTCGGCGGCGATCGCCTCGCTTGCCATCGAGAAGCGGCCGCAGAACCTCGCAGCGTACCTCGTGGTCCTGGAGGCGGCCGCGATTGCGTCGTTCTCCGCGGCCTGCGCGGTCCTCCCGGCATGAAAATTTATAACCTGAAAGCTGGTTTCCGGCGCATGGAAGCCAGCCGCAGGCCCCGCAGGTCCCTTTCGACCCTCGAGTGGATAATAATCGCCGTAATAGCCCTTGTCATGATAACCTACGTCCTCGGCTACTGGGGCGGGATATGGGGGACTGCCACCGGCGCGGCCGAGAAGGCGAACTCGACCTTCGCAAACGCGGTAGGAAAGCTCTTCTAGGCGCTCCCGAAGATGCCGCCGACACCCGAAGCCGTAGCGGAACTCATCGCCTCGCTCAAGAAGGTCTTCGGCGCGGAGCAGGAGAAGCAGCCTAGGCACGTGAGGAAGATCTTCGCGGAGGCGCTCGTCCTCCATGAGCTGCAGAAGCGGGGCATCGCGGGGCCCGACACGGCGCTCAACGTGGGCGACGAGGACGGGCCCAACATCATCTTGAAGAACGGCGTGAAGATAGCCGTCGTCTCGCGCGAGCTGGACACGACCCTTCGCGGCGTCATGGACTTCTCGATAAAGAAGAGGAAGGCGTACGCCGTCGACGTCGTGGTCTGCTACGACGTGATGTCGTTCAACAGCTACTTGTTCCTGCGCCGCGAGGTCAGGAACATCTGGATGGACGGCGCGTTCTACTACAACGACGACGCGTACTATTTCTACCCCTGGAAGGACGAGGAAGAAGGGAAGGCATACTGCGAGAAGACGAGGGCGGGGCGGATCCGCACGTGGGGGCGCGTCTTCCTCAACAAGGAGAGGATCCTAGACAGCGTCCGCGAGCTCGTGAAGGTCCCGCGCGAGAACTTCCTGAACAACTGGGACAAGGCGAAGCGGGCGCTCCCGGAGGACCCGGACAAGTACGAGAGGGAGAAGATGTCGGACGAGGAGCTCTCCGTCTAGCTAGCGCGCGGATTTCGGTTTCCCGAGAACCTGTGAAAGCCCGTCCCTGAAAGGCATGGTCCTGCGGCCAAGGATGCGCTCGGCGGCGGAGTTGTCGACCGTCCTGTCCTCGAAGAATGCCGAGAGGAAAGCGGACCTCCCGGGCAGCGGAACCGGGACTATCGGGACGCCGCCCCTCCCGATACCTGAGAGGATCATCCGGAAGATATCGCGGAGGGTGACGACGCTCCCGCCCCCGATTTCGACGAGCCTTCCCCTGCGTCCGCCCTTTCTCTCGCAGAGGGCGAGGACCAGCGCCGAGACGTCGGCCGCGCGGACCGGCTGCAGCCTGCACGAGCCCCCGTAGGGGAGCGGGATGACCGGCAGGCTTCGCGCCGCGCGCACCAGCCTGGCGATGTCGTTCCTCCCGGCCTCGTCGTATATTGTCGAGGGGCGAACGACCGCAAAGTCGGCGAGGCCGCTTGCAGCAATCTCGCGCTCGCCGAGGAGCTTGCTCCTGCCATACGCGCCGCTTCCCGGAAGCCCGGCCGAGACGGAGCTCACGTGGACGAGCGGGACGCCCGACTCACGGCAGGCGCCCGCGATCGCGCGCGCCGCGAGGACGTTAGCCGAAAACAGCTCGGCCCTGCCGGCGCGGAAGGGGAACAAGGGGGCCTTCCCGGCGCAATTGACGAAGGCGTCCGCGCCGGAGGAGGAGATGGCGTCGGAGACGTCCTCCCGCGAAAGGAGGTCTCCTGTGTAGAAGCGGGCTGAAGGCGCCCTCGCTAGAAGGCCGTCCTTCGCGCTCGCCGGCCGCGCGAAGCACAGCACCTTCCAGCCGCGCTGCGCGAAATCCGATGCGACGCAAGAGCCCAGCATCCCGGTCGCGCCCGAGACGACGACGGAGCGCGATCTCACGGCAGGAAGCACCTCCAGTTGGGAAGGGGCCAGCCAGCCCTCGCGAAATACCCCCCCTGCGCCTCGTCCCAGAGCGCTGAGAGCCTGTCTGGGGATATCCCGTAGCTTGCGACGGGCGTGAAGCAGTCGAACCTCTCGGAGTTGAGCTCGAGCACCCCCTTCCCGTCGGCGCCGAAGAGGGGCGTCCCGGGAAAGGGCGTGTAGAGCGTGAACTGCGCGGCGAAGCTGTTCACCGTGCGCGAGAACCTCACGACCCGCTTGACGTCCTCCTCGGTCTGGCCCGGCATCCCGAGCACGTAGAAGACTGCCAAGCGTATCCCGAGCCTGCGGCATTCCGCGGAGAGGTCCAATATGGTCTTCTCTTTCACCGGAAGCCTGCCCTTGGATGCGAGGAGCTTGGCGTCCGAACTCTCGAACCCCACCTCAAGCTCGCGCATCCCCGCCCCGCGCATCGCCTGAAGAAGCCCCCCGTCCAGGAGGTCGGGCCTCGTCTCGCAGCCCCATTCTATCTGCGAGGAGAGACCGGCGGAGACGAGCGCCTCGCATACGTCCCTCGCGCGCGACCTGTCGGCGGAGAAGCAGATGTCGCGGAACATCACGGAGCGAACGGAATGCCTCTCGCGCAGGCCCGCTATCTCGGACACGACGCTCTCTGCGCTCCTCGCCCGCCATGCGCCCCACATGGATTTGTACGGGCAGTATCCGCATCCGTAGGGGCAGCCGCGCGAGGAGAGGACGTCCAGGAGCGGCTTCCTCCAGAGGCCTGGGAAATACGAGTAGCTTTGGATTGGGAAGCCTTGCCAGTCCGGGAAAGGGAGGCGCTCGGGATCCAGGGGCCTGCTCCTCACGACGCCGCGTGGAATCCTGCCCGAGCGCGACATCCTGATCGCCGCGTCCTCCGGCTCGCCGTCTATCACGAGGTCGGCGGCACCGGAATCGAGGAACGTGCGGGGGAACTGCGCCGAGAACGGCATCACGTACGCGACCCTGCATCCGGGCCGGCGCATCCGTATCTCCTGGCCCAGGCGCCTCTCGCCCTTCCACCCGATTGAGGAGGAGGGGATTATCGCGAGGTCCGTCCCGAGACCGGGGATTTCACGGTCAAGTATCTTAACGTCGTGGCCGCCGCGCCTGAAGATGGCCGCGAGGTACGCGAGGGTTGGGGACGGATACCTGATGCCGGCCTTGGCGGCGGATGCGAGGCGCGAGAACAGGCTCCTTCCCGCGGGGAACCTGCTCCCGAAACCGCCCGCAGTGTCCTTGCTCGCGCCCGGACCGGCCCTAGCCTCGAGTATCGCTACTTTCATCTGCGCTCCGCAGGGCCCCGGCCCGTCTTAAATTGGTTGGCGTTTTCGCGCAAAGCCCGCGGCGAGCCGGCGCCGTCCGGGTTTCCCGAAAAATCCGGGCAGGCGCTTACGGGCGCCTTACCCGCCTCGTATCCAGGCCGCGCGCGAAGCTCCCGACATCGACGGGCTTCCTGACCTCGCCCGAAGGGTAGATTGTCGCGAACTCCGGCCAGGATCCGTTCCTCTCCTCGCGCAGGATGACGACCTTGTTGAGCTGCTTTGCGGCGCTCTGGGTCTCCTTGACGGCCGTCGCCTCGTCCGGGAACGTGAATTCCCTCTTGTCCGGAAGCACGAACTTGAAAGTCATTTTCAGTCTTCACTCCGTGTGTGGTTTTCCCCTACAGCGCCCGAAGCTTGAGCCCCGAAAGAGACGCCTTGGCGTCGGCGAGGAAATGCACTGCCCCGCCCCCGCTGAAGGAGCCCGCGCGCGTCACCGAGAACGAGTCCAGGGTCCCCGCGAACGTGAACCCGGCGTCCTCGGCGCGGGCCCGCAGGTCCGAGAGGATCTTGTTCATCTCGGCTATCTTCTCCTCGGGCTTGTAGTATTCGGCGGCCTTCTGAAGCTTGTAGGCAAGGGACGATATGAAAACCATCTTGTCCTTGAAGATGACGACGCTCCCCTGGAAGTCCCCGGTCGTCTTGTAGAGCGAGAAGTTGTCCACGCCCTTTGCGCCGAGGAGGACGTCCTGCGCGCCCTTGAGCTTGAAGACCATCTTCGTTAAGTCCCCTTTGAGGCTCTCGTGGCGCGTGGCTATGAGGCTCGAGAAGCCCTCCTTAGTTATGAAGATGTCGGCGGTTTCCCGCAGGGCGGAGAGCACCGAGTCAGTCACTTCCTTCGCGTCCCAGCCGAGCCCGGGGCTCATTACGGCGGTCGTTGCCATAGGAAAATGGCCTCAACGCCAATTATATATACCTTTTTCGGCCCCCGGGCGAGGGCTTTTATACGAAAAACACCCGTTATGTGACGGCAAAGGGGCAAAGAGAGGCATGATAGTCACGATAAGGGAAGACCCGGTTAAGATGGATTTCAACACGTTCAAGGCCAGGATCGTCGCCCTCGTCGGGGAGATAGAGAAGGCTGGCAACCGGGCGAACACGATGTTCTGCGGCCCCGATTCCGAATACGACACCCTGGCGCGCACCCAAAAGCAGCTGTGGCGCGCGAAGCTGGAGATCTCCGGCCCGATGACCGAGGCTGAGTTCAAGGGCCTTCAGGACGCGGTCCTCAAGAACGAGTCCATCCAGGCCAAGCAAGGGATCCTCAGAAGGAAATAGGCAGGAGTTCCTTTCAACCGCCCCCGCGGCCGCGATCATCCCCGCCGCATCTTCCTGACGGCGTCGGCGGCCAGCCCGCTTTCCACGACCTCATACCTCTTCCCGCGCTTGTCGGAATAGGCTATCAGGGCGCGCCCGGGCTCCGGGACGAAGATGTTCTTCCCCTCCGTGTAGCCAAGTGGCTTGACGAGCTGAAGATAGCTTGCTATCGTCTCCGGCGAGCCGTGGACCGGATAGATGACTTGCGGCGCGACCGCCTCGACGATCCTCGCGTACGTCTCCCCGTACGTCGGATGGCCCGTGAGCGAATACACCTGGACGATCCCGGCGGGTATCGGCTCGTCATTGTATTTGCCTTCTTCCAGTATCTCCCTCAGCGGGCTCGCCTTGGGCGCGTAGCTTGAGGAGAGGATCACCTTCCCCCTGCTCCGTATCGCGGAGTCGACGGCCTTGCCTGCGAAAGTGTCCTTGTACGCGAAGCCCGGCGTCGCGACGACAACGTGCACAGTGCCGTCGGGGACGAAATCGAAATCCAAGTTCTTCTCCATCCTGTCGAGGAAGAGCCTTGCATATTCGTACGGGCTCCCGGGCTCGTCTATCATGCGCGTTGCGAGCGGCCCCTGGAAGACCAGGTGGACGTCGTTCTCGGTGAACCCGGTCTCGGAGAGCGCCGCGAAGAGGAGGCGCATGACCTCGCATATCCTGTACTGCGAGAAGGCAGGCATCGCTATCAGGCCGCCCTCCTCCCGGGCGCGCATCTCCTTGAGCGCCTGCGCGATGCCGTCCACAATCTCGCGCTCGCGCTCGCGCCTCGTCCCGGGGTTCTGCGTCTTGTACGCGAGGGTCGTCTCGCCGACCATAACGTCCGAGGAAAGCTTGCGGAAGTAGCCCTCCTGGGAGAAGCGCCCGCTTGCGTCTATCTCACCTGCGACGTCGAATACCGTGGAGACGCTGACAGGGAACGTGTTCGTGCCGAACTTGTAGACGCCGCACACGCCGCCCGGGAGGTGGATGAGGTCCTTCTGCTCGTAGAGCGTCAGGTAATTTCCGCCCCGCTTCCCAAGGTCGATCGTCTCCCCGTCCCGCACGACGATCAGGCCCTTGCCGTCGAACACGGCATTCACTATCTTCCTCGCAGCCCCCCTTTCGTCCTCGGCGCGCCGCGCGAACTTCTCGGAATCGCGCAGGACGTGCGGGAGAATGGCGGCGCTGTATGGAGTGAGATAGACCGGGGTGCCCGGGTTCTCAAGCAGGGCGT
>DYHY01000010.1:0-2427 GCA_020723935.1 Candidatus Micrarchaeum sp. | reverse complement strand
TGTGGGTGAGGAATATCTTGTCCACTTTCGGGACCGCCTTGTAGGGAACGTCGTGGTACGTGCCGACCGGCCCTCCCGCGTCCTGCTGGACGCGCAGGATCTCCTCGCCCGCGCCGTTACGCAATGTCATGACGACCCGCGTCCCCTTGGCGATGCTCACCCCTCCGGGAGATTCGATGACTACCGCTACCGCGCCGAGGCGCCCGTTGGCGTCGTCGTTCGGGTCCTTCTTCCTAGACTTAGTCCTTCCCGCTCCTAAAGTGATGATTTTCCCCCCCCGTTACCGCTATTCGCCGGAGCCTTAAATAGTTGCCACCACTTCCAGGAGGTCTCAGGAGCGGTTCCTCAGGACATTCGCAAGGCTGTATCTCCTGCTAGAATCTATCAGCAGGAGGATGCCTGGCGAGCCGAAGGTGGAGAAGAAAGCGCTGCGCGGGACGGCCTCCCCGGCGCCCTCGAGCATATGCGCGCCGCCGCCGTTGAGGAACCTGTGCACCCGCTGCGGCGCGCGCAGGAGGCGCAGGCCGTCGATCGTGACGGAGACGAAGGCAGGTATGTCCAGGGGCACCGGCTTGTCGTGGAGGCGCGCGAGATACACCGCCACGAAGAGCTGCCAGCTCTCCGTCCCGCGCAGGTAGACGCGGCGGAAGACTATCGCCGGCTTGATTGCGTCGTCTATCCTCACTGGGCGCAGCGTGTCGTCGTAGTCGACGATGAGCGTGCGCGCCGAGGACTCCAGCTGCGGGCGCGAGCCTATCTCCTCAATGCATTCCCTCCTCGCCGCGGCGGGGAAATCCTCGTCGACGGCGAGCGCGCCGCCCACGCCCGTGAGGCGGATTATCCTCCTCCCCCGGGAATCGGTCTCCCACCTGTCCTTCTTTGGCACAGCGAAGAGGAGCCTTCCGGAATGCTTCACAATGAGCCCGACGCCCAGCTGCGCCTCGCGCGGCGCCAGATCCCTGAGGAAGACCATTGCCTGGCGCAGGGATGCGGCTCCTGGATAAATAGGTTAACTATCGGGAGTTACAAAAAACTTAAATAGAAAGAGGTGGCAGGATGTCGTGATGGTCGGTGGTTTGGTTCATCGGGGAAGTCGCTAGGAACCGCTCGTTAGACTCAAGACTGGGGACCAAAACCATCCGGCCGGCGTTTTTCAGTTCGGCGCATAGCCATACCCAGCTTTCTCCGGGGAAGGCTTGACGGGTCTTCCGCGGACCGGGATCCGAACGGACGGCGCAGTTCTATCTCTGGTTTCTGCCCAAGGAAGGCCCAGGTGAGGCCTAGGTCCGGCCCGCGAGCTGGACAAATGCAAGAGAGACGAGACGAGACGAGAAAAACGAAGGAGATGAAATGAAGATAAAACGAAGAAAAACATCGCAAACAGTGGTGAATTGGTTCACTGTCGCGTCTGCGACGCAGAGTGAATTGACGAAAAGGGTCATTGAGGCGGCTTTCGCCGACTACCAGGTTAAGAAGGGGGCGGAGCTCCTCAGGTTCAGCCCGGTGGGGCCTGTGGACCTAGTCGATGACAAGTACAGTGGGCAGGTCCTGAGTGTCAGCGCGGGCGAGGGGGAGATAGGGGTCCTCCTCCCGGAATACACCGCGCCGCTCACCTCCGCGGCCATGGACCTGGCCAACGGGAGGAACGAGGTGAGGTTCGCGTATTCTCCGGCGAGCTGCGCAAGGGTGGAGAAGGAGGGCGTGCAGTTCTTCGGGCAGCTCGGCCTCGAGTGGGTGAGGTTCCTGCCGGAAGCCGATTCCCTCGCCAAGGACGCGTGTATGATACAGGACGCGCAGGGCTTCCTGGAGCTTATTGGCCTTGGCGGACGCACGACAACGCGCGTCAACGACACGAAGCCCATTGTGAGCTACCTTGAAAATGAGGGCGTGACGGGGGCGAGGCGCGACGCAGTCCTCAAGGCCGTGGACAGGGGGGATGAGATCCCCTGGAAGGAGCTCTTCACCAGGACGCCCCGCGAACTCAGGAGCCTCGTCGAGGAGCTCAAGGAGGCTGATACCCTGGATAGCGCGGGGCCGCGCGTGCGCGCGCTCTACGACGAAAGGACGGTCGACCGGCTACAGGAGATGCTCCCGGGCGCCGTCTTCTCGCCGAAGCTCGTGAGGGGTCTCTCGTTCTACAACTCGTACGGGAATTCCCCGACGGTCGTGTTCGAGATCTTCCCGAAGGGAGGGAGCGGCGGGGCGATCTGCGGCGGCGGAAGGTACGACGGCCTCTACAACAAGCTCGCGGAAAGGCTCGGGCGCTCCAACAGGTCCTACTACTGCGCGACCGGCTACGCCTTCGGAAGGGAGAGGCTCGCGGACCTCGCGATCTCCGCCAGGAAGGATGCGGAGGAGAGGTGAAGCTGGATGAAAATCGTGGAGCAGATAGTGCACCCTGACGGGGTGGAGCAGCCCAACCTCTTC
>DYHY01000023.1 GCA_020723935.1 Candidatus Micrarchaeum sp. | reverse complement strand
TGCGGCAAAAAAATTTAAACAGCCGGCCCAAGTGTGGCGCCCGGGGGGAGCTATGATGGGCGGCAGGAAGAAATCCGGCAAGGGGAGGGAAGCGTATTCGTTCGTAGAGGTGCCGCTCGTGGGCTTCGCCGCGGAGGGCGGGGAGTGGTCTTTCGGCGCGGGCAGTGGGGGGAACTAGGCGAAAGCCTTCCGAAACCGCGGCCAAGAAGCCGTCTGCGGAGGGCCGCGGCCCCCCTGCCCCGGGACAAAAAGGATAAATGGTGAGCCGGCCCCCTCCTGAAGAGATGGCCAACGAGTTCCGGGTAGACCCCGTCACCGGGGACGTCGTGATAATTTCCACCGGGCGGGCCGCGAGGCCCACCGATTTCATAGACAAGCCGCCCGAGGTCTCCTCGACGGCAAGCTGCCCTTTCTGCCCTGGGAACGAGAAGATAACCCCGCCCACAATCTCCTACCGCGCCCCGGCCGGGATGGGCGAGTCCGACTGGCACACCCGCTGCTTCGACAACAAGTTCTCGGCCCTAGACCACGACGAGAAGAGGCCGTTCAAGTGGACGGGAACGGCCCTTTTCTTCGGATCGCCCGCCTTCGGCAAGCACGAGGTCGTCGTGGAGACGAGGGCGCACGGCGCGCCGATGGGCTCGCTCACCGAGGAGCAGTTCGCCGACGCCTTCGAGGTCCAGAAGGAGCGCTTCGATTCCCTCAGGAAGGATTTCAAGTACGTCCTTGTCTTCCAGAACTACGGCAAGGATGCGGGCGCTAGCCTCTCCCACCTGCACACCCAGATAGCAGCCTTCCCCCTGGTCCCCTCCGAGGTCCGAAGGAAGCTCAAGGGCGTCGCGCGCTACAAGAAGGCGACGGGCCGCTGCATATACTGCGACACCGTCAAGGCGGAGAGGAAGGCCGGCGAGCGGATGGTCTTCGAGACGCAGGATTTCGCCGTCATCTGCCCGTGGGCGTCCGCCTTCAAATACCAGACAATGGTCATCCCGAAGAAGCACGTCGGCGGGTACGATTTCCCCGTAAGGGCGTTCTCGGGCGTGATGAGGCGCCTGATCCTTGCGTACGAGAAGGTCCTCGGGAGCGTCTCCTACAACTACGTCGTCCACGTCTCGCCCAAGGGCAAGGAGCTGCACTTCCACCTGGATTTTCTCCCGAAGCTCTCGACGCCAGCGGGCGTGGAGAAGGGCGCGGGAATATACATCAACTCAATCGCCCCCGAGGAAGCCGCAAAGGCGCTGCGGGAAGCCCTTCCGCCGGAATAATCCGCGGGAGCCGCCCGCGGGGGAAAAGGGTTAAAAGTCGGTTGTCACTGGGGATAGTCACACCATGGGAATCTTCAAGGACATCAGGGAACTGGAACACCACGACAAGCTCGTGCTAGTGGCCGTGGCGCTCCTCCTAGTGGGCGCGTGGTTCATGATAAAGGACCTCTCCGCCGCGCAGGCGGGCGACTTCGTGCGCTCGGAGCTCCTGGACCTCGCGATTCTCATCCTCCTCGCCGACATGATCCTCCATATGGGGAAGATCGAGTCCAAGCTCCTCGAGGGCGAGAAGAAGATCCTTGCAGAGGAGAAGAAGATCTCCAGGCGCAAGTAGTAGTGTAGTCCCGGATCCAAGGGGCCGGAAAATTTCCGGCAAGGGCCCGGCCGCGGCCCACCTTTCTTGCGGGCGCGTAAGCCGCGAGGGAAACGGCCCGATCCTCTGCGTCGCCGATCAATCAGAATGAAAAAATGCGCGCCCCCCTCCTCTCCCGGAGGGGGGACGCGTTTTGCGCCTTCCCTTTCCCTAGGACGATTCGCTCGGCTCTATTACTATGAACCCGTTTCCGCTGCCGAATGTGTCGCCGCCCAGCACCCACTCTATCTGGGACGCCACGCTATAGGAAGGGGGGATCACCGCCACGACATTCGCATAGGGGGGTAGCCCATTCGTCACGTCCCGCACGACGGTGACCAGCTCGTCGTACGTGGGAGCTCCCACCTGCGCGGGCATCGACTTGAGCGTATTGCGCCTTGTCTCGAGGGCATTGATGAGCTCACCGCCCGTGAGCCCCGGGGGACTGCCCATGTCGAGGAGGTAGCGGTCCACACACCTCTTATACCCGTCCGCGACATCTTCGCTCATCTCGCCCGTCGCGACAGTGAGGGCGACCATCGCCAATATATTCAGGACTCTCTCGATCGTCTGGTTGACCGGAGCGCACTCGCCGCACATGAAGCGCTCCCTGCCGGTGTATTGTTGTGTCATCTGCGTGTCGTTGTAGTCGCTCAGTAACTTATTGAACTTGTCGATTGGGCCGCCCGCGTTGTAGTACGCGACGACGCTGGCCGCGAGCGGGTCTTTTGACTCCTCCTCGAGGTTGGCGATCTGGGATATCAGCTTCCTCATGCACGCGAGTTGCTTGACCGCCCCCCTATAGGTGGTGCTGGTCTCAAGGACGCCGTCCAGCTGCTCTAACACATCCCCCCAAGTCGCGGCCGTCTCGTCGACGGGGACCGCGGCCACCAGGGGCGCCAGAAGACCCGGAGTGTGCTTATGAACTACCTGTCGATATTTCCCGTTCAACTCTGCCAAAACTGCATCCCTCGCGACGAGGGTGAGGTTCGATTCCATACCTGCACTGGAAAGACACTCCGGCTTATAAAAGTTACTATTACAGAAAGGTTTAAGCACCTTAGAGGGGAGATTTCTGGTAAAATTTACTGAAATCGTAAAATGTCCCTGCCGGCGCTGTCCGGCGGCGGGCCGCGCCTATTCGGCCTTGAACGAGAGGATCTTGCCGTCCAAAGCGTCCAGGACGGCGACCGCCGACTTCTGCTTCTCGCGGCTCTTGAAATAGGAGATTATCGGCCAGTTGTTCGCCTCGACCCGCCACGCCGGAACCTCGTATTCCTGGTCGGACACCGAGAAGGCCACGAGGGTGATCCTCAGGTGAGGCGAGCCCTTGCGTAGCTCCATGAGCTTCCCCTCCACTGCCTTGACAGCCGCCTCCTCCGAAAGGAGCTTCTTTTCCATCGACTTCAGGAGATCGGCCTCCTCCTTCATCTGCCCGAGCTCCTCGGCGAGGTCCTTCTTCTCGGGCTTGGACCACTTGCCCCCTTCCCAGGAGAGGTTGTACTGGACGGGGCTGCTCTTCTCGTCCACGAGCAGGAACTCGAAATCCGCGGTCTTCACGACCTCCTTGCCGTCGTCCAGGACATAGTACCAGGAGCCGTTTGCCGCGAGGATCCGCTCCGGATCCAGGGCCGCGCCGCACGCCTTGAGGGCCTCGGCCATGAGCATCGGCGAGGAGGAAAGCTTCTCAGGGTACTTCTGGGCGAATTTCATGCGCGTTGTCGGTTTCCTACAACCGTTTTTGGGTTTATAAATTATTGCAGTGGCATCCCGGCGCCGATTGTCTCCCAGGGAGTGGTCTTCAATAAATAAAGCCGATACTCACGTCTCTATTTCCCGCGGCAGATATCTATTTAAGGAAAACTCCGGCGCACAAAAATCAGTTTTCGGGGTGTTCGAAGGGTTTGGCGGAATCTAGGATGAAGGCGGAAGAGTCGGATAAGTCGGGCGTCTCCGGGCGCGATCTCGAGAGTTCCCTTGTGAGCGGCGAGGGCGGCCTTGTCGGCGCGCGGCAGGTGAGAAAACGCGACGGGCGGGCCGTCGCATACGAGGAGGGGAAGGTCGCGGACGCGATATTCAAGGCGGTCCTGGCTGTAGGCGGCAGGGAGCGGGCCAAATCCGAGGACGAGGCCAGGCAGGTGACGGCGATCCTGGAGGAGCGCTTCTTCTCCCGCGGCGCAATACCGGACGTCGAGCAGATCCAGGACGTCGTCGAGAGCGTCCTCGTCCACAACGGCCACGCGAAGACGGCGAAGGCCTACATCCTCTACCGCGCCCAGCGCACCGAGTTCCGCCAGCAGAAGGTGGCGCTCTTCAGGAGGAACTTCAAGACGAACCTCTCGATGAACGCGCTCAAGGTCATAGCCGCCCGCTACGTCGTGCGCGACGAGCAGGGCAGCATAGTGGAGACCCCCAACGAGATGTTCGGGCGCGTAGCCCGGGCCCTAGCGGAGGTGGAGAAGGACTACGGCATTGGCGAGGATTCCGTCGCCGCCCTCTCCGAGAAGTTCAAGACGATAATGATGAACGCGGAGTTCATCCCGGCAGGCCGGACGCTAGCGAACGCCGGCGGGCCCACGCCCCTCGTCTCCAACTGCATAGTCTTGCACATGGACGACAGCATGGACGGGATATTCTCGACCCTCCGGGAGGCGGCGCTCCTCCAGCAGGCCGGCTCGGGCCTAGGCTTCCCCTTCCATCTCCTCAGGCCCGCGGGCACGATGACGGTCAAGTCGCGAGGCGTCGCCAGCGGCCCCGTCTCGTTCCTGGACGTCTACAACCAGGCATTCGGCGTGATCAAGCAGCAGGGCAGGCACGGGGCCAACATGGCGATAATGCGCGTCGACCACCCCGACATCCTCGACTTCATCCACTGCAAGGCCGTCGAGGGCGAGATAAGGAACTTCAACATATCGATAGCGCTCACCGACAAGTTCATGGCGGCCATCGACAGCGCCTCGGACGAGCCCTGGGTGTGCTCCTTCAACGGCAAGAACTACTTGCCGCGCCGGATAACCCGCGACAAGTGGAACAGCATAACGACGGTGAAGGAGGAGAGGATGACGGCGCGCGACATCATGAACGAGCTAGTCACCGCCGCCTGGAACAACGGCGAGCCGGGGGTCGTCTTCATTGACTCGGTGAACAGGACCAACCCCCTCCCCGGCTGCGGGAGGATAGAGGCTTGCAACCCGTGCGGCGAGCAGTTCCTGCACGACGGGGACGTCTGCAACCTGGGCTCGATAAACCTGGAGAAGTTCGTGAGGAGCGAGGACTCGACAATTGACTACCCGCACCTCAAGGAGGTCGTGCACCTGTCAGTCAGACTCCTTGACAACGTCATCGACAGGACGCATTTCCCGGTGGACCGCGTCAACAGGACATGCAAGGCCAACCGGCGCGTGGGCCTCGGCCTGATGGGCTTCGCGGACATGCTCTACAAGATGAGCATACGCTACAACTCCGAGGAGGGGTTCAGCGTCGCCGAGGAGGTCTCCGCATTCATAAACGCCGAGGCGCACAGGGCCAGCGAGATCATCGCCAAGGAGAAGGGCATCTTCCCCAACTGGGACAAGTCCGTCTACAAGGCGCAGGGGGTCCGGATGAGGAACGCGGCGCTCACAACGATAGCGCCGACCGGCTCCATCTCCATGATATACGACGTGGCTAGCGGCCTTGAGCCCTATTTCGCCCTCGTCTACGAGAAGAGCAACATCATGGGCGGGCAGGTCCTGCACTATGTGAACAGGCACCTCGAGGCCCGGCTCAAGGAGAGGGGCATCTTCAGCGAGGACCTCATGAAGAAGATAGCGAGGACCGGCTCCGTGCAGGGGATCGAGGAGATTCCCACAGACATCCAGAAGGTCTTTGTCACCGCCCTGGACATCCCGGCCGAGGACCACATCAGGATGCAGGCGGCCTTCCAGAAGAACGTCGACAACTCGATATCCAAGACAATAAACTTCCCGTACGGGGCGACCAAGGAGGACGTGATGGCCGGCTACGTGCACGCCTGGAAGATGGGCTGCAAGGGCTGCACCGTCTACAGGAACGACTCGCGGAAGGTGCAGATCCTCAACCTCGTCAAGGAGGAGAAGGAGAGGAAGGGCTCGGCGGACAACGAGCCCGCCGCCGCCTCCCCCGCTGCTGTTGCTGCTGCTGCTACTGCTGCTACTGCTGCTGTTGCGGAAGACAGGCACGCCCGTCATGCCAACGTCCACGGCGCGCAGCATACGCCCCACCAGGCCGTCCGCCCCGAGGCTCTCCCGCCGCTGGAGGCGATGGTGGCGAGCCAGACGCCCCAGACAATAGTGATAGCCCCCTCGTTCGTTGCGTCCAAGTCGGCGCTCTCCAGCCTTGACGCCTGCCTGATATGCAAGAGCGCGAACATCCAGTACGCGGAGGGCTGCCTGACGTGCAAGGAGTGCGGATATTCCGCCTGCAGCCTCTAGGGGCAAAAAGGAGAGGGCGGGTACTTTAAGGGCGGCCGGCGCAAGGCGCCCCAAGGCCCAAGAACTCGCAACAGACCTAAGAAGGCAGCCGCACATGGCAGAAGAAAAGAAAAACCCCGCAGGAGCACCGGAGCCCTTTTCCATGGTCCCGGAGACCCTGCCGCCGGAGAGGGCGGACAGGAGCCGGAGCCGCCTGGGCCTCGTGCAGGTCTACACAGGGAACGGCAAGGGGAAGACCACCGCGACCCTGGGCCTCGCCCTGCGCGCCGCCGGCCATGGCTACAGCACTGCGATGGTCCAGTTCCTCAAGACCGGCTACACGGGGGAGGTCCTCGCCCTCAAGAGGCACAGGGAGCTCCCGATCGAGATAATCTCCTACGGGAAGAAGTGCGCCAACCACGAGCGGCACATAGCCGACATCGCCGCGGGGAGGTTCGAGAGCTTCTGCAGGGAATGCTTCAACATAACCGAGGAGGACAAGGCCTTCTGCAAGGAGGCCCTCGCCCAGGGGAAGCGCCTAGCCTCGTCCGGGCAGAAGGACATCGTGATACTCGACGAGGTCAACGTGGCGATAGATTTCGGCCTCGTCTCCATGGAAGACGTCCTTGATGTCGTGCGCTCGAAGTGGCCCAAGACGGAGCTCATCCTCACCGGGAGGAACGCGAGGAAGGAGCTGATTGAGGCCGCCGACGTCGTGAACGAGGTGAACTTCCTCAAGCACCCTTATGACAAAGGGATCTACGCTAGGAAGGGGATAGAATTCTAGGGCCCCTTCCCTGGAGCAAACTTTATATCCTTCAGGGCGGTCAGGCGCGATATGGCAACTCTCAGGAAGGTCGGCGTCCTGTCCTTCGGGAAGATCGCGGCTATTTCCACGGGGATAATGGGAATCGTGGTGGCCGTCTTCTCAGGCCTCGCCATGTTCTCGGTCCTGCCCGACACAACATCCTTCTCGGACGTCGCAGCCATCTTGGTGGTAATCCTATTAATCTACGCTGCGATCGGCGCCGCGATCGGGTTCGTAGTGGGCCTCGCATTCGCGGCGATCTACAACGCCTCCCTGGGCCTCGTGAAGGGCGTAGAGCTCGTTCTCGTGAAGGGGAAGGAGAAAGACAATGGAGGAGAGCGCCCTGAATCATTCATCCTCGCGGGCCTGGGCGTCCTGTCCATGGCCACGTTCAACGGGATGGTGTCGCTCATAACGGGCTGCATATCGGCGGCGCTCGCGCTCTTCTTCCACATTCCCTCCTCGTTCTCCCTGTTCATGCATGTGGTCTTCGGCTTCGTCGGCGGCGCGCTCTCCAGCTTCCTCTACAACATCTCGGCGGGCCTTGTCGGCGGGACGGGCTTCGTCCTGGAAAGGAAGAAGGGGAGAGAAAGGCAAGTGGTCCTTGTCTCCGTCGATCCCCTTTCAGCGGCGAAGATCCAGGCGGTCGTCGCGGTCATCGTCGGAGCGGTCATCGGGCTGATCGTCGGCCTCCTCGGGAGCGTCATCTTAGCTCTCCTCCCAGGGCTGGAATCCGCCGTCCAGGGCTTCGGGCTGATAGGGATCGCGCTCCTATTCCCGGCCGTCCTCGCCTGGATAAGCTTCCTGATCGCGCTGGTAGGGGCCATCATGTACAATCTCGCGGCGAAACTGGTCGGCGGGATTGAAGCGGAGCTCTCCGATTAGACCTTCGCCTTGGCAGACCCGGCTGCGTCCGGCGCTGCGCCGCCGCCGCCGAGGAAGGCGAGGATCTTCTTCTGGATCCCGGCCATCCTGTCGGCCGACATCTCGCGCTTGTTGTCCAGGTCCGCAAGGGGCCCCATTAGGTCGTAGTCGTAGCGGGGCATCAGGTGTATGTGGAAGTGGTCTATCGCCGAGGGGGCCGTCGCGATGTTGAACGAGTCGGCGCCCAAGGCCTTTCTCAGGACGGCGGCAAGCTTCCTCGTCGTCGCGAAGGCCGCGGCGAGCTCCGGATCGTCCATGTCAAAGAACGTCTTGTAGTGCATCTTGGGTATGAGGAGGATGTGCCCCTCCGTCACCGGGAAGGCGTCCAGAATCGCGACGAAGGAGGCGTCCTCGTAGACCCGGTATGATTTCGACTGGCCCGAGGCGATCTTGCAGAAGATACAGGGGGCGGCCGCCTGGGCCTGGGCAGGGCCCCTGTGCTGCGCCTGCGGCGGCCTTGCCGCGAGAGGGGGCTTCTGAGGGGGAAGCGGAGATGCAGAGGCCTGTTGCTGGGATGGTGCTGCCGCCATTTTCCTGGCTCCTTGGGCATAGCTTAGCCTATTTAACCCTTGGGGCGGGGCGCGCGGGCGCTTCTGGGCCCTGCGCGGACGCGGGCGGGTGGAAAGAATAAAAAGAGCCCATGTAGCCATGCCCGCACAATGGCTCCGTTTGCGGACCTGTTCAGCTCGCCCGAGAACATAATCCTGGGCGTCCTCGTGATGGTCTACTGCATCTTCTTCTTCATGGGGATAGCGCTCGTGGCCTTCGAGGGCCCGCAGGAAAAGCCCAAGAAGAAGCAGTAGGAGCGGGAGCGGAAGCGATAGCGACCGTCCGCGGGAGAAGCGGAGAAGACGAAATGCCGGAAACGCCGAAGGGGTTGAAGGAGGCAAGGAAGAGGCAGGCACTCAAGCATTCAAGGGAGCATGCGCGCCCGACCCCGGGGGAGAAGAAGGGCTATCTCCTCACGCTCGTCCCTCCGGCAGTCCTGATCGCGTTCTTCCTCCTCCTCTCCCTGGGGAAGGGCTCAAAGACGCTCGTCTCCGCCGGGATATACACTGCGACGCCCCTGGGCACGATGATAAGCTCCTGGACGTGGGCGGCGGCTTACGCGGCGATCGTCCTTTTCGTCTTCCTGACGGTCCGCGCCCTGAAGAGGCGGGACAGGCTCGGCGTGATGCCCTGGGACTTCCTCGAGACTTTCAACTTCTCTAAGGGCGGGATGTTCTACAGCGGGATACTCACCAGCGCCCTCGCCCTCTTCGTCCTCAACTACTTCGTGTTCGCCGTCATACTTGGCAGGAACCCCGCCCCGATAGCGGCATCAGCCTACCAGCTCGCGGTCCTCACCCTCGTGGGCTTTGCGATCAGGTTCTGCGTGGCCCTCGTCGAGGAGTCGTTCTGGCGCGGGATAGTCCAGCACGAGGCGTACAACACGCTTATGTGGAGCCGGGGGACGGCCCTCGTCTTCTCCGCCCTTGCGTTCGGCCTCTACAGGTCCGCCCTCGGGACGGGGTCCTTCTTCCTCAATTTCGTGATAGGGACGATCGTCGGGGCGACCTGCGCCTACCTCTACGACAGGAGCGGGAAGGTCGCGGTGCCGGCGCTGGCGCGCACGATCTACGAGACGCTGATGGTCGTGGTGTTCTTCCAGTCATAACTGCCTTTCAGGGGAGCTGAGAATCCAAATGGCGAAAAAACCATCCAAGACGAAGAGAAGGGCGGGCGGGCGGGGCGCGCCCGGGAAGCTCAAGGTTGACCTGGATTCCGAGAAGTTCGCAAGGAGGCTAGACCGCGAGGGGATTTACGGGAAGATCGAGGCGTTCCCGCAGACGATACGCGAGGCCCTGCGCCTGGGCGAGGGCGTCACCCTCCCGATGAGATACTTCAGGAAATACGAGCGGATCGCGTTCCTCGCAATGGGCGGGAGCGGGGCGGGTGGGGACTTCCTGAGGGACGCCGCGCCGTACCTCGACATCCACTCTGTGCACGACTATTCCATACCTCCGTACTTCGGCCCGGAGACGCTCTGCATCGCCATCACCTATTCCGGCAAGACCGAGGAGACGATAGCCGCCGCCGCCGAGGCGCACAGGAGGAACTGCAACCTCCTTGGGATAGGCGGGGGCTTCGCGCTCAAGGAAGCCTGCTCTAGGACTGCGAGCACTCACGTCGAGATACCCCTTCTCTACCAGCCGACGAGGATCGGCATGTCGTTTGTCACCTTCACGCCGGCGGGCCTCCTCAAGAAGCTGGGGATCTTGCAGCTCTCCGGCGAGGACATGGACGAGATAGTGGGGACTGCTAGGAAGGTCCTGGAGGACTGCGCGCTCTCCGTCCCGGAGAAGCGCAATCCGGCCAAGAGGATGGCGAGGCAGCTGTCGGGCCTGCCGATAACAATATACTCGCACGCGTCCATCGGGAGCGTCGCCGCGAGGATCAAGAACGACATCGCGGAGAACGCCAAGGCGCCGGTGAAAGCCGAACCGCTCCCGGAATGCAACCACAACGAGTTCTCGACCTGGCAGGGGAAGCCCAGGGCGGCGGCGATACTCCTCAGGAGCTCCCAGGACGAATCCGAAGAGGTTAGGCTAGGCCTGGACCTGTCGGCCAAGGTCCTCAAGAGGAACGCGAAGGTCTTCCTGGAGATCTCCCTCCCGCAGACGAGGAGCAAGCTCGCGCGCCTCGTCGCGACGTCCTATTTCGGGATGTTCCTGTCGTATTACCTGGCGCTGCGCTTGAGGACGAACGTCGCAAAGACGCCGCTGCAGGAGGCAGTGAAGAAGAAGCTTCCCAAGAGCTTCACCGAGGGGATCCTCGCGGGAATCCAGGCTAAGGGCGGGGCGCCCGCAGAGGCGGGCCAGGCGCCGGCCGCCCCCGCAAGCCCCTGATGCGTGAAATCATTGTTCCGGCGGGGATCAGGCTAAGGCGCGCCCGGGACGGCGATCTTGCGGGCGTCGCGGCGCTTTCGAGAAGGATCCTTAGAAGCAGCAACTCACTCTGCGGATTATCCTCCGGCGATAATCGGGCGCCTCTGCAAGGACAGCTGCGCCGGGATCCTCAGGAGGAGGGCCTTGCGATTTTCGTCGCGGAGAATCGGGAAGGGAGGCTTGTCGGGAAGGGCGCCCTTGACTCGGAGGGCTGGCTGAAGGGGCTCTACGTCTCCCCGGCTGCCCAGGGGACCGGCATAGGCTCGGCGCTCCTCGCAAGAATCAGGGCCCTTGCCAAGGAAAGGGGCCGCGGGAAGATCAGGGCGAACGCGAGCGTGACGAGCGCCAGGTTCTACGCGAGGATGGGCTACTTGAGGAAAGGCGGGCGGCTCGTCGGCAGGACGCGCCCCAAGATACCCACAGTGCTCTTCGAAAAGGATCTGTCCGCCTGGGGTTCCTAGCCTAGGACTTCTTGGCCCCGGCAAAGGCGTCGGGCAGCGGGATCTGCGAGAGGCTTGCCGAGGGGTCCTTCTTCCTTGCCTCCTCCAGGTCCTCGTTCCAGACGTAGACCATCGTGAAATACGATTGGGCGAGGTACGTGTAGAACAAGAGTATCAGCAGGCCCCAGAAGACGGCGAAGAACTTGAGGAGGTCCACCATCTGGACGGGCGAGACCTTGAGCATCACGCCGACGAGGGCGGAGGCGGTGACCGCGACCACGAGGACCGTGCCGTAGACATAGAGGAGGGAGCTGTAGATTATGTGGCCCGTTATCACCTCCGCAAAGCAGTTCTTGGTTATCTCCACGGACCTATCGACGCTGGCAAAGAAGTTCCTGCGCTCGATCACCATCGCCTGGTTCGTGAAATAGGTTATCCCGGACCAGAGCTCGTAGAGGACCTTGAGCAGCAGCTGGTGGGGCCGCAGGTTCGGGCCGACGGCCGCGTTGTTCGCGACGGCTTCGGCGGCCTTTAACCCGGGGCCGATGGGCCCCGAAGCCGCAACCCCGAAGTTCCCCAGGTACGATTCCAGGTCGAACTTGCCCTTGTTGAACGCGCGCGCGACTATCTGCACGGAGACCGTGAGGAGCATCATCACGAGCGAATATATCACCTGGGCGGGGAGGGCTATCAAGAGGGAGAGGAAGGACAGCTTCTTCCTCCCGCCCGCCAGCTTGTAGAGGACAAAAACCCCTAGCCCGTTGAAGATTATTATTATGAACGAGACGGCCCAGGCGAAGAAGAGGACGGGGCGCAGGAACCCGTAGGTTCCCCCGGAGAAGAGGCCCTGGAGGGGGGCTCTTGCGAAGAAAAACTGGTGCGTGAAGAGGCCTATCGTCACGAACTCCCCGGCGAACAAGAGGAACAGGAATGGATACCCCTTCATCAGGCCGAAGGCGCGCCAGACGAGCTCAAGGCTTCCGGAGACGCGGGAGAACGCGGAAGACGCAATCCCCGCCTGCTTGCCTTCGGCGGCCTGGGCCTTAGCCGCCGCCGCAGTAGCTGTAGCTGCAGCTGATGCTGATGCGCTTCCTCCCGCCATGTCTTTTTTCTTCAATCCTCCTTGATCGTCGGTGCGATGTGCGGGCGCGCGCTTCACTTCACTTCACTTGGCTTGCCGCCCTTCTCGCTATTTCTGCTGCTTCTTCTGCTGGGGGACGTATGGCTGCATGGAGGGCGGCAGCTGCTGCCCTTCGCGGTGCCACGCCGTCTGCTGGGTCTGCTGTTGTTGCTGTTGTTGTTGCTGTTGTTGTTGCTGTTGTTGTTGCTGTTGTTGTT
>DYHY01000022.1:6043-12973 GCA_020723935.1 Candidatus Micrarchaeum sp. | reverse complement strand
CCAGCATATTTATCCATCCCGGCGTAGAACTGCTCGCGCGTCCTGTTCGCGCCCATCCTTGCGAAGGAATCCATGGGGCGCCCGAGACCCTGGGGCAGCGCTGCCATGAGGGAATTGTAGAGCGCATATCCGACAATGTTGCCGAGCGCGTCGCCGTCAAGGCAGATCCTCCCGCCCATGATAGTCTCAATCTTCTCGGCTTCCGCGTCCACCAGGCCTATATGGCAGGTCTTTATCCCGTTCTTCTTGGCCGATGCGCGCACAGCATCGCCTATCAGCGTGTGGCCCAAGCCCGCCTGGTAAGAGACCGGTACTATTAGAGGCGCCTCCGCCCCAACGTCCGAATACGCCTCGAGTATTTCGGGCGCGCCTATCTTCCCCATTTCCACTGCGCAGAGGAGCTTGTCCCTTCTCGGGTCGGCCACCCCGTCGGTCCCTCCGATCGCAGCCTTTCCGACAGGAAACAGCTTCCAAGCTTCGGCCAGCTCCTCGAACAAGCCCATTTTTCCCCTCCCTTGCTCTTTCGAAGTGGTTAAATATATCAGGTTGACGGAAATAAACCCCTGAAGCGCCTGGAAAAGGCCACAATGCAAAGCTTAACTTATGGCGGCCGCCGGGCGGAAGACGAAATGGCGTTCCAGAGCGTCGGGGCTTTTGACATCCTCTACCTCATCGCGGCGATCGGGATCATAATCGCGGTCTCCCTGCTCAAGAAGATAACCAGGACCCTTCGCCTCGTCCTGACGATCGCGGGCTTTGCGCTCCTCGCGCATTCGCTCTACTCCAGCGGCTTCGCGGGCTTCGCGCTCTCCAGATTCCTCGACATTGGTGCCAAGGCAACCTATTTATTGGAAGGCGCCTTCAACTACCTCGTCACGCGGGGCGGCGGACGGTGAGGACGACACGATGGCGCTCACGATAGAAGAACTCAAGGCCCTGAACAAGGAAGTGCGCAAGATCCTTGATGAGCGCGAGCGAACTTTCGGCGAGCTCGACAAGATCGGCGGCGCGGCCGAAACGGCGACGGCGAAGAAGCCGGAGAATCCCGCGGCACGGCAGTCCAAGCTCCTCTTCTAGCGCGGGCAGGTTCCGGCAATCATCTGTAGCTTTCTATCTCAAGGCCCTTGAGGTAGTGCAGGTCAAGGAAGTCGCCCGTCCCGACGGCGGCAGGCACTATCGCCGCGACGTGCGTCGCCGGGTCCACGGGCTCTAGTCCCTCGTTCACCGCGAGGGCCGCTATCGTCAGCGCCTGCGCGGCGCCCACCTGCCCGTCCTCGTGCTTGAGGTATTCCAGCTCCTTCTTTGCCACGCACACCGCTGTGGGCGAGCAGTCGGCCCGGGCGAGGACGCCCCGCCCCGTCTTCACATACGGACCCTTGAAAACCCCGCCGGTCCCCGAGTCCCCGTGGGCGTAGAATCCCTCCTCGGAGACGGCGTTCACTGCGGCCCCCGTCGGGGTGGCGACGAGGACGAGGGGTTCGTAGCCCTCCTGCTCCGAAACCCTCGCGATAGCTCCCGCGAGATGGAGGGCGCTGGGGACGAGGAGGCCGGTCCTGGGCATGTACTGGAACCTGAGGACGGGGCCCGCGCTGTTGGCGAGGGCCTCCTCCATCGCCGCCCGCCTGTCCGGGCCGGCCCGCTTCTCATCGGGGAGGAAGGCGCCCACGAATTCCTCCGGATCGTACGGCAGCCCCGCGGCCTCCATCGCCGCCTCGGCAACCCTCTTCCTCTCGAAGAGCAGGTAGCGCTCGGTGCCCTTCAGGATCTCGGTCTTCAACCTGAGGAGGTCTCTGGCCGAAAGAACGCCGGCGCGATCCAGGAGCCTCAAGGAAACGTAAGTGTCCGGGAGTATCACGTTGGGCGCGGCCCCCATGTCGGTCCCGATCCTTCCAAGGCCCGCGACCGCCACATACCCGTCGCCGGAAATCGCGAGGACGTTGGGGCCCGAGGCCCCGTACCTGCTGACCCTCCCCTTTCCTCCCCTCATGCTGACCTTCCCTTTCGACGCGCTGCTCTTTTATAAGTTCTTAAGGACGCGCGAAATAGAGTCCATCCCGAGCATCCTTCCGGTGAGGAACTCGAACTCGGGGGCGCAGCGCGCGAGGAGCATCCGCCTGCCGTCGACGAGGACCGCGCCCGCTTCCAGGGCCGCGCGGGCGGCGGGGCTCCCTGCCTCCTTCCCGATTGAAAAGTCCACGAGGAGTGCGCCCTTGGAAAGCATACCCTCGGGCGGCGCGCCCACAGCCCCCGACCGTCCCGGGGCGCAGACTACGATGTCCGCCTGCGCGGGCGGGGCCGGGATCGAGGGGACAATGAACCTCCTGCAGACGAAGAGATCCTCGGCATAGGAAATCTCCGCGCCGCGCGTCCGCAGGCCGTACGCCGCAGATGCCGCCTGCATCCCGTAGCCGAAGATCGCGGCCCGCTTCCTCCAGATGCGCGGGTAGTTCGCGGTGATCGCCGCCATTGCGGCGGCCCAGGAGAAGTTCTGCGAGGAGACTCTCGCCCCGCCAGTTATCCTCGCCGCTCCGGCGGAGCCTATCTGCTTCGTGTGCTCGTCGGCAGCCTCGTCGGAAAGCGCTAGGATCTGCTCCTCAAAGGGGGCGCCGACAAGGAAGCCGGAGAAGCCCATCACCTTTCCCGCGGAAACGAGCTGCGGGAGGCCATCCTGGCGCTCGAAGGGGATGATCCCGGTGTCGAGGCTCTTCTCGCCGGAAAGGAGCCCCTGCCAGAGGCCCAGGATCACCGGGTCGGCCTTCGCCGAGACGTAGCCGAAAAGGCCCGTCGTCTTGGCCATGTGCGCGGCACTTCGCCTCTCTATCTCGCCTTGCCGGCGAGGACGAACGCGAAGCCGGCGAGAGCCGCGAGGAGCCCCATTTCGAGAATTCCTGGGCCGGGCGCGGAAAGGAACCGCAGGGCTGTCACCTCAGTCTCCACCGTGATGTCGGCCTTGTTCGCCCAGGTGCCACAATGGTTGGCATTGGTCCCCTTGTGCGCCGAACCCGCGAACTCCTTGTCCGAGATCGCGAGCACTACCGCGTACTTGCCGACGGCGGCCGCCTTGAACTGTATCAGGACCTCCTTCCTCCCGTTCTTGGGGACGACGACGTCCGCCGAATGGCTGTCGTCCAGGAAGGATGCGAACGGGGCGTCCGTGCCATCGTTCCCAGTCTCGACGATCCTGAGCCTGTACGTGCGCTGCTGGCCGACCGGGTTGTTGATGACTGCCTTGAGGAGCCTCACCTCGCCCACCTTCGCCGACATCGTCGCGGGGGTCACGGATATGAAGCAGTTGCTCGTGCAGAGATGGGATTCGCGCGAGCAGTAGGTGTTCGCGTTGCACTCGGCGTCGGAATCGCACAAGTTGCCGCGCTTGGCAAGGCACGTTCCGAAGGAGCAGGTCCCCGTCGAAAGGTCGCCGTTGTCGCATTCGCAGTAGGTGTTGGAATCGGTGCAGGACACCGTCGAGTTGCAGAAGTCGTGCTCAATGCCCACGCATATGGGGTCCGGCACGTACTGGTCCGAGGTCCCGCTCGTGTCGCAGCGGCGGCAGGTCCCTATCGGGAGGGGCGCGCCGTCCAGGGTCCTGTTCTTGCAGTAGAAGGGCGGGACCGCCCCGAAGGAGGCGCACTCGTCGGTGTCCGAGCAGCAGTCCGGATCGCAGGCCAGGCACTTGGGGCCCGCGCAGTAGCCGTCCCAGACTCGCAGTCGGCGCTCGGGCCGCAGGCCCTGCAATAGCCCCCGTCCGAGGAGCAGCCCACGTTCCCGCAGCCGGGGCTGCAGCATCCGGCGGAGACAGGGGAAGCTCATCTGAGCGCAAGCAAGGAGCAATGACAGGACGAGCGCCGCGACGACGGCGAGCGCGAGGAGTTTCCTTCCGGATGCCCTCCCCAAACCGCCATATGGCCCATTATTTAGAGTTTTGCTCAGAAAGTTCGCCTTTTGGGGCTCAGGAGCTTGCGGAGACTGTAGCGAGGGGAGATTCGAAGGAGGCGCCGCTGGCGAGGTCCTTCAGGACGATTTTCGCGCGCTAGTCTCCCCCGGGTCCCGCGAACTGCGGCCCGCTCGAGAAGCTCACCGTTCCGAGGCTTTCGACGAAAGTCATTTCCACCGAGTTCTCCGAGACGGTCTTGCCTGAAGAGTCCACAACTGCTAGAGACTTTACCCAGCTGCCCATCACGCGCATCTCCGGGGCAACCTGAGTTTGGGAATAGAACTCTACCGCGTATCCGTCCTTTGCGTCCGGCGCGAGCTTCGCTGAAGGCTCCGGGAAGGAGACCGAAAGAGCAGGCTCCTGGGGGATTTTCCCGAGAGCCGCGCTCACAGCCGCGGAGGAGGACGGGTCGAAATCCGTAGAATATGAGACGGAGGCCGGAGCCGCCCCGCCGGGGATGAGGAAGATGACGGCTCCCTCCGCCTTCCCGCCCGAGACGAGGCCGGATGAGACGGAAAGCTCCCCTGGAAGGCCGGTGCTCTCGGGGCCGACAGACGAGCCGTCGGAAAGCTCAACATAAATCCCGGGAGACGGGAACGACATCAAGGAGCCGGTCGGGTTCTCCAGGGACGCGCGCACGATCAGGAAGAGCGAGCCGTTCGCGGCTAGGACAGCCTCGCGCCTCCCGGATCCGTCCTGTGCTGTGTATGCCTAATATCGCGATAGCTCTGGGGAGGAAAGAGTGACGAGGATGCCGTTCCCCGCCCGGTATTGCTTGCCGATGGAGAGCGGGCTCAAGGCGGGCCCGGTTTCCAGCCCCCTTTTGCCCTCGGGGGCCGGCGACGTCACGCATCCGGCGAGCAGGATCGCGAGAAAGAGGAGGGCGGCGCAAGAGGCGAGCGGCCGGGCGGTATTCTTCGGATGCATCATGGCCGGCGGATATGGCGGACCTTTATTATGGTTTGGCTGCGCCGGCCCCCTCCGTCGCGCTCCGCCTCACCTGAGGAACGCGTCGAACATCCCGGGCTTGGGTGCCTTCCCTTTCGCAGGCAAGCTCTCGTCCCCTTCCGCAGTCCTTATCGTCTCGAACTTGCCATACGTCTCGAAATGCACGATGTTCCCCAGGCTCGTCCTGGAGCTCGGGTGCGCCTCCTCGGCCGGCCTTCCGAGCGGGACGATGACTATCGGGATTATCCCCTCAGGTATCCTGAGGACGTCCCTCACCTGGTTCACGTCGAAGGCGCCCACCCAGCACGTCGCGACGTCCATCGCGGCCGCCGCTATCAGGAGGTTCTGCGTCGCCGCGCAGGCGTCGGCGAGGCTGTAGAAGAACTTGCCCCTGCTGCCGTACTTCACGGCGCTCCTCTCGGTGTCCGCGCAGACGACGACGACGGTCGGGGCGCCCGCGACGAACTCCTGGCCGAGGGCGGCAGAGGCCAGCTGCCTCTTCGCGGTCTCCTCCTCAACGATCACGAACTCCCAGGACTGGAGGTTCCCCGCCGAGGGCGCCCAGCGCGCCGCGTCCAGGATCTTGTAGAGGACGGATTTGTGGATCTTCTCGGGCTTGAACGCCCTGCAGCTTCGCCTGGTCTTGATCGCGGTGAGCGCTTCCATGGCGCAGATTCCCAGACCCCTCTTTTATGATTTTGCCACTAAAGGGCTGCCCTCGCCCCGCCCGGAAGAATCAGGCGAAATACGCGAGCCACGCGCTGGCGAAGGCCATCGCAGAGAACGCGAGCTCCAGGCACACGAGGACGAGGGCCACCTGCCACTCCCTCAGGCGCCCGAGGCGCATCGCGACGTGCGTGAGGGACTGGGGTAGCCCTGCGGGAGCCTCGAGGGTCCCGTCGGCCCGAAGCTTCCCGAAGCTCGTCCCCCGGAAGCCCGTCGCGGCCTTGAGGGCTAGCTCGACGAAATACGGGAAGATGAGTATGAAACCTATCTTCTCCATGTTCCCCAGTATCACCGCGGCGGCGAGCGAGCCGCCTATCACCAGGGTCCCGACGTCGCCGGGGAAGACGCGCGCGGGATACTTGTTGTAGAGGAGGAACGCAATGAGGCTCCCGAGGACTATCCCCGATATTATCGCCGCGTATATCGCGTGGGGGCTGAACGGGAGGATGAGGAGGGATATCGCGAGGATCGTCGCGTGCATGACTATCCCCATCCCGGCCTCCAGGCCGTTTATCCCGGCGAGCATATTCGTCGCGTTCGCCGCGCCCGTTATCCCAAGGGGGATGAGCACCAGCGGGTAGATTATCCCGAAATCCATCGGCCCGACGAGCGGGACGGAGATCGTCCTCACCCCCTCGCGCAGGGCCATAAGCGGGAGCGCGGCCAGGATCGGAAGGGCGGCCTTCACCGCCTGCGGAAGCTGGAACAGGTCGTCGGCGATCCCCACGATCGTTATAAGCAGTATGCAGGTGAAGGCGCCGAAGAGGACGTCCAGCTCCACCACGTTCTTCAGGATCCCTATCGCCGCCGAGAAGCCGAAGACGATGCCGACCGCGATGGACAGGCCCCCCATCTCCGCGAGGAGGGGTCTGTTCCTCTTGTGGACGTCGCGGCCCACTATCCCCGCCTTCACGAGCCAGCCCGAAAGCACGGGCGTCGTCTTGAGCGTCGCGAGGAAGGATACGAGTAGGATCGCGAACACCAGGAGCTGCACCGGGTACATATCCGGCCCGCCCCGCAGCCTCTTTTTAAAATCCCGGTGGCATTTCGCGCCCGTGTGCGGCATTTTCGGCTACTTCGGCGATGATCCCGCCCCGCCGGGAGCGCTCGGGAGGATGGGGTGCCTCCTGAGGCACCGTGGTCCGGACTCATCTGGGACTTTGCGCGCCGGGCGCGCCGGGATAGGCGAGCGCAGGCTCGCCGTCACTGGAAGCCGGGCCTGCAGGCCCCCGTTCCTCTCCTGCGGCGGGAGGATCGCGCTCGTCCACAACGGCGAGGCGTACAACCACGCCGGATTCCTCGGCCCGGGCCACAGGCTCGCC
>DYHY01000022.1:0-6033 GCA_020723935.1 Candidatus Micrarchaeum sp. | reverse complement strand
GGCGATCGCACACCTCCTCGAGGGCGGCCCGCAGGCCCTCGGGAAGATAGACGGCCCCTACGCCCTCGCGTGGATAGCGGAAAAGAGGGACCTCTTCCTCGCGAGGGACCCGTTGGGCGAGAAGCCCCTCTTCGTCTCACCCGGGCCGGCCGGCTCCTCGTTCATGTTCGCCTCCGAGAGGAAGGCCCTCCCTGCGGGAGCCCAGAGGGTCCCGGCAGGCGCGACGATAATGAACGGGGAGGTCGTCGGCATGCGCGGGATCCGCGTCCCGGAAAGGTCCCGAATTTCCAAGGTGCCCTCCCTGATAGAAGCGGCCGTGATGAAGCGGGTGCGGGGCCTTGGGCGAGTGCACGTCGCCTTCTCCGGAGGCCTTGACAGCAGCCTCGTCGCGATGCTCGCCGCAAGGCACACGAAGGTCACGTGCGTCGTGTGCGCCTGCGAGGGCGCGCCGGATTTCGAGGCGGCGGAGAAGGGGGCGAGGCTCCTCAACCTCCCGCTCAGGAAGGTGGAGATGAAGCCCGACGGGAAGCTTTTCTCGCAGGTCGCGCGCGCGATAGAGACGCAGGATCGGATGCAGGTGGAGATCGCCGCCCCCCTCTATTCCCTGTGCAGGGCACTGGGGCCGCGCGTCCTCCTGACCGGCCAGGGGGCCGACGAGCTCTTCCTCGGATACGCCCGCTACTACCAGGGCGTCACCGCGCAGCAGGCTGGCGGAGCGTCCCTGGACGACGTGAGGAACATCGGCGAGAGGAACTGCGAGAGGGACGACATGGCCGCGATGGCCGGCGGCACGGAGCTTCGTGCCCCGTTCCTGGACCTCGTCCTAGTCGGAGCCGCGCTTTCGATCCCCGCGGGCGTGAGGTCTTCCGACCCCGTCCTGAGGAAGGCTGTCTTGAGGCAGGCGGCGAGGAAGCTGGGCCTCCCCAAGGAGCTCTCCCTCGCGCCCAAGAAAGCGATCCAGTATTCCAGCGGCGCGCACGCGGCGTTCGGGAAAAGATAAAAGGAAGGCTTGCGGGGGCCCCTTCGCAATGGAAGTCTATCCAGCGGCCGAGCAGATAATGCACGACGCCCTCGAGATAGTCCACGGGGTGGAGATCAAGCACAAAAGGAAGGTGAAGGTGAAGAAGATCGTCGTCGGGGTCGGGGAGCTCTCGGGCCTGGACCTCCACGAGCTCTCCAAGGTCCTCGCTGGCCTCATCGAGGACAGCGCCCTGGACAGGTGCCAAATGGAGCTCCTTGAGCTTCCCGGGAACGTCGCGTGCAGGTGCGGCTTCCAGGGACGCCCGCGCCTCTTCAGGCTCAAGGAGCGGGTGGTCGCCGAATGCCCCAAATGCAAGAAGGAGGAGCTCCTCGTCCACGGCGGAGAGGGCGTCTCAGTGGAGAAAGTGGAGCTAGCCTGAATCGTCAGTCCCGCGAGAACCTGTTCTGCAGGGCGAACTTGAAGAAGTCCACGACTATCCCCAGGATCTCAAGGTCTGTGACCGTGACCTTCCCCTTGCGCCTCTCGAAGTGCTTCGCGGGCGCGTAGCCTATCTTCCCACCGCGCTTCTTTATCGTCCAGAGGATCTCCATATCAATTATGGAGCTCCTCGACCTGAACTCCTTGCCCTTGACGAGGTCCGCGCGCATCACCTTGGGCGCGCCGTTCACGTCCGGGACCGGTATCTGGTAGATGAGCCTGCAGAGGATGTTGAAGACCTTGGAGAGGAGTATCCTCTTGAGAGGGTCGTGCCTCTCCTTCCTCCAGCCGACGATGCAGTCAAGGCCGCGCGCCCTCAGGGCCCCGTAGAGGCCCGCTATGTCGGCAGGGTCCTCCTGCCAGTCGCTCCTGATGATAGCTATGTACCTGCCGCTCGCCTTCGATATCCCGGTGAGAAGACCCGTGCGGTAGCCTTTGGTCGGCGGCCTGTTGTGGAAGATTTTCACGTCCTTCCCCCTCCCGGCCGACCTGACGGTGCGCTCTATGATTCTTCCCGTGTCGTCCAGGCTTCCGTTGTTCACGATTATGAACTCGAGCCTCGTCCCCGGGACCCTGAGCTTCAGGAGCTCCATGAGGAACTCCGCTATCCCTGCGGATTCGTTGTACGCGCTCGTGACGACGCTCAGCTTTTTCATTCGGGGCGGGGAAGGGGAACTGGAGCAGCTGTTAAATAGTTTGGCTCGGCCTGCCGGATATAAAAACGGGCTTTTCGCCCAACTGGGGAAATGAAACCGCAGTGCCCCGTCTGCGGGAACGGCGGGACCGCCGAGCTCATAAGGTATCTGGACGGCCCCGTCCTCCAGAACGTGCTGTGCAGGACGCGGGAGGAGGCCCTCGCCCTCCCCAAGGACAGGATGGTCCTTTCCGGCTGCCCGGCGTGAGGCTTCGTCTTCAACTCGGCATTCGACGCCGGGAGTATGCAGTACTCCGACAGCTACGAGAACTCCCAGAACTACTCCCCGCAGTTCGCGAAGTATATGGAGGACTTGGCTGCGAGGCTCTTCTCCAGATACCCCCTGCGCGAGTGGAGGATAGCGGAGGTCGGGTGTGGCAAGGGGTCGTTCCTGAGGATCCTGCGCAAGCTCGGCGCAAGGAGCGTGACGGGCTTCGATCCGTCGTTCCTGGGGAAGGCTCCGGAGGGCGTGCGCGTCGTGAAGGACTATTTCGGGCCCAAGTACCGCGGCGAAACGTTCGACTTCGTCGTCTGCAGGCACGTCCTGGAGCACATATGCGATCCGGCGGGGTTCGTGCGCTCCATCGCCGCGACCCTGAAGAAGGAGGACACCTGCCTGTACTTCGAGATACCGATTTCCGCTGGATATATGAGAGCGGCGCCTTCTACGACGTCTTCTACGAGCATTGCAACTACTTCTCCGAATCGTCGATAACGGCGCTCATGCGCTCGGTCTTCCCCGGGAAAGTCGCGGTCCTGCGCGGGATGGACGGGCAGTACCTGCAAGTCGAGATCGACAACCGGACGAAAGGCGAACCCTACGAGCCCGCAAGCGAGTTCGACTTCGGGGCGGTCTCCGCAAGGCTTTCCTCGTCCCTGGAGGCTGCGCGCAGGTTCGCTGCGGAATTCCCCGGGAAGCGGGTGGCGATTTGGGGCGCGGGCGCCAAAGGGGTCACGTTTCTGAACCGCCTGGGCCTGGGCACGGGGAGCGTGAAGCTCGTGATCGACATAAACCCGAACAAGTCCGGCTGCTTCATCGCCGGGACCGGTCAGGAGATAGTCCCTCCCTCCGCCCTGAAGAAGGAGAAGATGGACCTCATCGTCGGGATGAACCGCGCATATGAGGGAGAGATACGCGCGGAAGCCACGCGCCAGGGATTCTCCGGGAAGCTCGTGTTCGCCTGAGGAAGCCCGCCGCTAAGCCCAGGTGCAGGCGTAGACAGTCCCTTGGTTCTCGCCGCCCCGCTCGATGTCCCATGCCTTCGAGCATGCCTGCGGCACGTCGACAGGCTCCGAGACTATTATCTTCTTCGTCACTACGAAATACCTGGCGCCTATGCTTTCCAGGAACGCGGGAAAGTCCGCCCTCTTCATCCTGGCGGTGCGCACCTGGCCCGGATAGTATATGTCCCGGTTCGTTAGATAGTTGAAATAGGCCCCGGTCGCTACGAGCCCGCCGGGGTCCGACGGATCCTCCGCTACGAAGCCGCTCGTTATCCCCCTGGCCTGCAAGTAGAAGGGAAGGCCGTATTCCCCGAAGACTATCGTCGTCCCGTCTAGGCGCCCGGCAAGGCCGCTGACGAGTTCCGACGAATCCTTCTCGGTGCTAGCAACCGCCGAATAATACAGGGAGAACGCGAAGAAGGACGCGAGGAGGAACACTATCGCCGCCCTCCGCTTCCTCAGGAGGAGGAAAGCGAGGGCAGGGAGGACTGCGAGGAAGACCTTGGCGAGGGTGAGCTGCGCGAAGTTCGAAGTCGTCTCCCATTCCGTCATGTGCCCGGAATGGAGGGCGAAGAAGGTCGCCCCGGCCGCGGAGAGGAAGAGCGAGACGTCCCAGACGCCCGGCACGGCCACCCTTTCGGAGAGGAACCTGCCGCAGACGAGGAACGCGAGCGGGAGGGCGACCATGAGATACCTTATTTTGTCCCCGCCGTACGCGGCGGCGTAGAGCGCGAAGACGAAGGCGATGCAGGCCAGGATCGTCAGAAGGCGCGGATCCTTCTTCTTGGTGGCGTCCTTCCAGGCCAGGAACAGGGAGGCCGCGAGCAGCGCCGAGAGGGCAGGTGTGAACTTCCTCTGCAGGACATAGAGGAAGCGCGCCTTGTCGATGAAGGTCGCCCTGAGGTCGCCCAGCATCTGGATCGTCTGGCCTCCGGCGTGCGAGAAGGTCGTGCGCACCGCTTCCCCGCCGTTCGTCGCGTAATCGATGGCGACCCAGCCGCCCACCATGAGGAGCGGAATGGCGAGCGGCCAGAACAGGGCGGGCCGCATCCTCTTCCTGAGGAGGGGATATGCAAGGAACGGGAAATAGATTGCCCAGCCCACGATCCTGGCCATCGCGCAGGCGCCGATCGCAAGGCCGAGGACTGCCCCGGCCCTCCAGTCCCAGTAGTCGGAGTCAACGAAGGAGAAGAGGGCGAGGAGGCCGCAGAGGTATATCGAGGCCGTGACCGCCCCGTCCATGTCGATCATCTGGGACGCTATGACGGAATAGTACGAGACCGCGGAGAGGGCGGCCGCCCAGGCCGCGGTGCGCCTGCCGAAATGGCGCTCGGCGAGGAGCCAGGACAGGACGAAGGCCGCGACGGAGAAGGCTATTGGGAGGAGCCGCAGGTTGTCGCGCCCGAGGAGGTCGAAGCCCAGGGTGTAGAGGCCGATCGTCAGCGGGGGATGGAGGTTGAATACCCTCGGGCCCACGTGCTTCTCGGCGGGCCACACTACCGTCACCTCGTCCTTGGAATACGCGCGCTGGAAATCCCACAAGCGCATCCCGAGGAACACCGCGAGTATCACGAGGAAGGCGGCCGATGCGAGGAAAAGGCGCTGCGAGCCGGCCTTCCTCCCTGCGCTCATCCCTCGCCCCGCCCCGCAAGTTCGGAATATTCGGGGAGCGGGATTATCCACGTCCCCGGGTACCAGGCCTGCTCGCGCATTATCTCGGCGAAGTACGTGTATGCAACCATGAGGACGCAGTCCGGCTTCTTCTCCCTCATCCTCTGCGGCGCGAAGATGGGGACCGCGTTCCTTGGCATGTGCCTCCCTTGCTTCTCGGGGCTCTTGTCCACGACGAAGTCGAGCATGTTGAGGCCGACGTTGCAGTAGTTGAGGAAGATTGTCCCGCGCGCGGACGCGCCGTACGCGGCTATCCTCTTCCCGGCGCATTTGAGCCTGTTGAGGTTCTCGAAGAGGACCCTCTTTGCGCCCTCCATCTCGGAGAAGAACTTTACGTACGTCTCCTTCCTCGTGAAGCCGCCGGCCTCCTCGTCGGCGAGCGTCCGGAGGGCCGCCTGCGACGGGCTCCCCCTCTTCCTCGCGTAGACCCTCAGGCTCCCCCCGTGGTTGGGGATGTGCTCGACGTCGGAGAGGACGAGGCCGTTCCTCTCCAGCATCCGCGCGACGGACGTCAGGTTGTACTCGTTCACGTGCTCGTGGTACATGTTGTCGTATTCCCTATTCTTCACGAGGTCCACGACGTAGTGCACCTCGAAGACGAGGGCCCCCTCGTCCTTGAG
This sequence comes from Candidatus Micrarchaeum sp., assembly GCA_020723935.1. Classification (GTDB taxonomy): domain Archaea; phylum SpSt-1190; class SpSt-1190; order DYHY01; family DYHY01; genus DYHY01. The sequence continues at coordinate 365 of DYHY01000022.1, read as the reverse complement.
GAGCGCGCGTGCGTCCGAGAGGACCGTCGCCATGTCGTCTATGTGCGCGAGGACGTTGCAGCCGACTATGAGGTCGGCGCGGCCGCCCGCCGAGACTATCTCCTCGACGACCTTGCGGCTGAAGAAGTCGTTTATCACCTGCAGGCCCTTCCCGCGCGCCAGGGCCGCCACGTTCCCCGCCGGCTCGATGCCTAGGACCTCGAGGCCTATTAGCTTCCCTTGCTCCTGGAAGATCCCGTCGTTGCTGCCTATTTCCACGATCAGGCTCCTCTCGGTGAGGCCGAGGCGCGCCTTGAGGGTCGCTGCCAGATCCCCGAAATGCCTCTTCAGGGCGGGGGAGACGCTGCTCAGGTACCTGTAGTCGG
>DYHY01000046.1 GCA_020723935.1 Candidatus Micrarchaeum sp. | reverse complement strand
CTCCGCGGAGGGCTGGAAGGGCGCGAAGCAATTGGGTGTCGGAAGAGCCGGAAAGATAGAGAAGCTCGCCTGATTCCCCGACAATTACGCGTAGCCATTCCTCATGCCGTTAGCGGGCTCGTTCCCGTCGCGCCCCGCAGGAACCTCCTCTTGGCCGGGAACCTCCTCCTTCTCCTCGAGATGCAGAGGTCTGCGCCGCTCTTTTCCGCGGCCCTGCAGGCGGAAAGGATCTGGCCTGTTGAGAACGCCCCGTCCGCGTCGACGAAGACGACGATGTCCCCCCTGGCCCGCAGGAACCCCCGCCTGAGCGCGAAGCCCTTCCCCCGGTTCTCCGGGATGACGATCCTCCTCGCGCCGGGAGGGATGAGCCCCGCCGAGCCGTCGGTGCACCCGCTGAGGACGAAGATCGCCTCCCTGAAGCGCGACACGTCCGTCCTGCGGAAGAACTCCGGAAGCCTTCCTTCCTCGTCGTAGACAGGTACAACGAGGGAAATCCCCTTCATCGGCAGGCAGTTCCCTCGGACACATTTAAAACCCCCTTGTTTCCTTCCCGGCGCAATGGAACAGCAGCAGGGTGTTTCTCAGGATTTCCAGGATATAGGCTCGGTTCTTTCGGGCGGCCACGCGGAGGGCTCGGTCGTGCGCCTGCGCGGATGGGTGCACAGGTGGCGCTCGAGCGGCAAGGTCGTCTTCATGACGATACGCGACCCCAGCGGCGTGATACAGGTTGTGGCGCGGGCGACCGACCCATTCTGGAAGGCGGCCGAGTCCGTCACGCGCGAGTCCAGCGTGATCCTCGAGGGGAAGGTGAGGAAGGACGAGCGCGCCCCCGGCGGGTACGAGCTCGCCCTGACGGCGTTCAAGGTGCACGGCCTCGCCGACCCGGCGTTCCCGATAGCGAAGGACCTGAGCATCAGGCACCTCCTCAACGTGCGCCACCTGTGGCTCCGGAGCAGGAAGATGAACGCGGTGCTCAAGGTGCGCCACAGCGTCTTCGGCGCAATCCACGAATATTTCAGGAAGAACGGGTTCTACGAATCGACCGGGCCGATGTTCGTCACGGCGGCCTGCGAGGGCGGATCGACCCTCTTCAAGCTCAACTATTTCGGCAAGACCGCCTACCTCTCCCAGTCGGCGCAGTTCTACAACGAGGCCCTGATATTCACGCTGGGCAAGCAGTACCTCATTGCCCCCTCTTTCCGGGCCGAGAAGAGCAAGACGCCGCGCCACCTCACCGAATTCTGGCACGCGGAATGCGAGGTCGCGTGGTGCGATTTCGAGGGGATAATGAAGGTAGAGGAGGACCTGATAACCCACATCGTGCGGAAGGTCCTTGAGGAGCGCAAGGAGGAATTGAAGACCCTCAAGCGCGACACCGCGCCCCTGGAGAACGTCGTTGCCCCGTTCCCGCGCATCCCCTACGAGAGGGCGATAGACCTGATAAATGAGAGGAACGCCAAGATGGCTCTCACTTACGAGAGCGACCTGGGCGCCGACGAGGAGTTCGTCCTCGCGAGCCAGTTCGACAAGCCGTTCCTCGTGACAGGCTACCCGGTGAAGCTCAAGGCGTTCTACCACAAGCCCGACCCCGCGCGCCCGACCCACACTCTTGCCGGCGACCTCCTCGCCCCGGAAGGGTACGGGGAGATAATAGGCGGCGGCCAGAGGATAGAGGACACCGCGCAGCTACAGGAGCAGATGAAACTGTTCGACCTCAACCCCAAGGACTACGAATGGTACACGGACCTTCGCCGCTACGGGACCGTCCCGCACTCCGGCTTCGGCCTGGGGGTGGACCGGGTCGTGCGCTGGATCTGCAAGCTCAAGCACATCAGGGACACGATGCCCTTCCCGAGGACGATGACGAGGGTCTATCCGTAGATGGACGTGAACCTGAGGAAACTCCTCCTTGAGCAGAGTTTCTCGGGGAAGCGGGTCTCGCTCTTCTCCAGCGACCCCGAGGTCTCAGGGCTGATTGGCAAGAGGATGGCGGCGGAAGTTTCCGAGGGTGCGCTTATCCAGTCCGACTTCGTGATCTACTGGCTCTGGCAGGGCGCGGAGAAGAAATCGGTCGTGAAATCTGCCTTCGACAGCCTCGGGAGCAAGGGAAAACTCGTCTTCCTCCTTCCTGGGAAGGAGCACGCCGACCTGAAAGCCTGGCTCTGGGATGTCGGGTTCCTGACGACGCGCTATTTCGTCGCGAAGGTGACGCCCACCTCCGGCGCGAGCTACGAGAAGGGCGGGAAGAAGGCGGAGTTCCTCTTCGTCGTCGCGGAAAAGCTGAACTTCTCCTAGCTTGACCTTTTCGGCCTTTTTTTGTCCCGGCCACGCCAGCTCTTATAATCGAGTCAGCATCTGGATTTTGCGTGGGAAACGCTTCACGGAACGCGATGATTTCCCTCGTTTTGATGGGTGTTTTCTTGCGGATCGCGCCCGCTTTTCCCTCTCCTTCCCCGACCGCCTTTCCGGCACCTTCATCTTGATTAACGCCACAGAAAT
>DYHY01000021.1 GCA_020723935.1 Candidatus Micrarchaeum sp. | reverse complement strand
TTTGGTGTTTCATAGCCTCTTGCTCTTGGTGCTGTGTCTCCTGCCGGGAAAAAGAGAGAGAAAAAACGCCGAAAGCCCGTAGCCGTTTCCTTATTTGTCACGATTCAGAAGGACGGTGGAGCGAGATTAGGGAATCTCGCCGAGGGTGCCACTGATAAGAACGAGCGATATCGGCATCGCCGGCAGACCCCTTGCGTCTCCCATTACGGTGACGCCACCGTGGCTGCTCCCAATATAAAAATATTTTCTGGACGATTCCGTACAGCGGGGATGTTCAGAAAAGTACATCTCGCCGGGCTCTTTCTCTCAGCAGACGAGGGAACCCTTCTTTAGGCCCCCTTCTTCGCCTTCTCCCATGCGGCGTACCCATTCTCGCCTATGCGCCCGACCCTTCGCCTCACCGCCGCCTCGTCCCTGTCCGCCCGGCCGCCGTTGGTGCCGAGGTCGTCAAGGGCCATTGCCGCCGCGAAGCCGTAGATCGCGGCCGACGCGCAGTCGAGATCCCGGCGCGCGCCTTCGGAAAGGCTGAAGCCGTGCAGGTAGTCTATGGTCGCGGAGAGCTTCCTCGGCGAGAGGGCCGCCTCCTTGAAGAGGAGATCCGCCCTGCGCCTCGGCTGCTCGGGCTCGCAGCTCACGTCCTCGAACGGCACCTGGTAGGTCCTGGCGACGCCCGCGCGTATGTCGGCGTAGACGGGGGCAAGCGATGCCCCCAGCTGCGCCCTCCTTGGGAGGACCGATAGGGCGTCCAGGAGCTCCTCCCTCGTCTCCTCCGGGAGGTCGCCCGAAGAGAGCCTGTCCTTTATCCTAGAAAGCTTCTCGCAGATTACCGCGTAATCGATGACTGTCGAGGCAAGGGCGCGGCTGGCGTCGTCACGCACGTGTATCGGGTTCTGCCCACCGCTCTTGACCTCGCCGATGACCGAGCCGACGATCTCCTTCATCAGCCCCAGCGACGGCTTGCCCTTGGAGGCGTACAGGGCATCTATCTGGCCGACGACCGCTTTTTCAGCCTCCTGCATGAAGACCGCTAGCTCATCGTTGATCCTCCCGACCGCGACGGCCAGCCGTGCGTCTTCATAGTAGGCAGTTTGCAAGCTTCCCCCTCCCCCTACAACAGAGCCTTTCCCGGTTTAATACCTTTTGACACTTTCCCGGGTGAACGGTTTTTTTTACTAAACTTCCGCGGCGGGGCGCGCGTTTTTGGCCGAAGGGCCGGGCCGTATGGGAAAGCGCAGGCGCTGGGACTTGTGGGCCGTGGACAACTTCTCATCATCACGTCCTTTTCCGACAACCCGGCCAGCGTTCCAACTGTCGGAAAAAGGCGCTGAGACTGGGATTCGAACCCAGGCATCCCTTACGGGAAACCAGATTAGCAATCTGGCGCGTTAACCACTTCGCTATCTCAGCCTGTGGGGGGATATCCCGCGCAGCCGTTTTTAATACCTGCTTTGCCCCCTTCCCGGTCTTATTTTAAGGGGAGTTTCCGGATGCCCCGGCGTGGAAAGAGCGCCGGCGGGGACGGGGGACGGAGGGGCGGGAGATCCGTTCCTCCCTGTTCTCCTGCGCTACGGGGAGACGGCGCTCAAGAGCGGTGCCACTAGGAGGCGGTTCGAGCTCTCCCTCGTCTCCTGCGCCAAGGCGCTCCTCGCGCTCGCAGGGATCCGCAACAGGGCGGCGAAGCGCGGCGGGCGCCTGTTCGTCGAGACCCCGGACCTGGAGAAGGCGTGCGCGGTCCTTTCCAGGGTGTTCGGCCTCGTCTCAGTCTCCCGCGTCACGCGCGTCGAGTTCTCGGACCTGTCCGACCTCTCGGCCAGATGCGCGGCGCTCGTCGGGAGCCCCGCACCGGGATCGTTCGCCGTGCGCGCGAAGAGGTCCGCGCCCTATCCGTTCGATTCGATGGACGCCGGCCGCGAGATCGGCGCGGCGATATCGGAGAGGTTCCCCTCGGCGCGGGTGGACCTGGGGGATCCGGACCTGGAAGTCTTCGTGGAGATACGCGGGGGCGGTGAAGCCCTCGTCTCGACAGAGGTGATCGCGGGCCCGGGCGGGATACCCTGGGGCTCGGAAGGGAAGGCGGTCTTCATCTTCGACGGGACGAGGGAGGCCGTCCTCGCATCCTGGCTGATGATGAGGCGCGGGGCGTCCCCAACCTTCCTCTACGCAGGAGCGACCGACGCGCAGAGCCTCGCGTTCGCCGCGCACGAGTTCTCCCGGATAAGGGGATACGTCCCGCGGAAGCGGATACGCTTCTTCGTTTCCCAGGGAGACGACCCGTTCGCGGAGGCGGCGGACCTTGCGAAGGTCGACGGATGCCATGCAATAGTCTCCAGCGAGCGCGCCGCCCCCCCGGTTTTTTCCAGAATTCTTTCGCGCGGCGGCTCCTTTGGCCTTCCTGTCTTCCGCCCGCTGACGTTCTCAACCGAGAAGGACCTCTCAGACCTCTCCGCCCGCGTGCTCCTCCCGGAAATTCCCAGCTTCTCCATCGCCCCCTCGGGGAGGAAGCTAGGCAGGTGGGAGATCCTGGAGGCGCGCGGAGATGGGTGAGCCCGCCGGAACTTCTGGGGATTTCGACGTCAGGCTCTGCGACTCCAAGACGGCCTACCAGGTTGTGCCGAAGAGGCGCATGAGCCTCAAGCTCACTAACATGAGGAACGCCCTGGACGAGGCGGGCGTCGTCCTCGCGCTGACACCTTACGTCGCCGTGCTGAAGGCGAGGGACGGCTCGCAGTTCAGCATCTATTCCAGCGGGAAGATACTCTTCCTCAGCCTCCTTGACCGGGACAGAGCGAGGGAGATAGCCTCGCGGGTCTACTCGCTCCTGGGCGCCGGAAGAAGCTAGGCGGGAAAAGCGCTAATCCCTTCTCAGCCGGCTTCCCCTTTCTTGTCCTTTGCGTCCTTGCCGTCCTCGGAAAGCTCGACGGTCGGGAAGTTGATCGGGACCGGGAGGCCCAGCTCCCTCGCCACGTTTATCGAGACAATCAGGGGCATCCTGAGGACGACTTGGTGGACATCCTTCGCGTTCACGGGGACGAGGTTGAGCTTCCCGCCCGTCTTGGTCGTGACCTTGTCCACTTCCCCCGCTATCCACGCCTTGCCGTGGACCTCTATCGAGCCAATCTTGGGACTGTACGTGGTCTCCAGCACCCAGTAGGCGACCGCAACCTTCTGCTTGCCAATGTCCTCGATCTCGACTTTGTCTATCCTGCTGTTCGTCGAGACGGAGAGGCTCCCCGGGCTCTCCGGAACGGTCTCGGCGAGCTTTCCCTCAATCTTCGTCAGTGCAACCCTTGCGACTGTCATGAGAAGGGGTTCCCGCCATATTTTATAAAGCTATTTGGGCCCGCCCTCCGGGACGGGCATGCAAGGCGAGGAAGCGGTCGAAGGCGGCGGAAGGAAGAAGCTGGAGGAGTTCCTCCTGGCAAGGAACGCCGCCGGAGAGGTCCTCGTCTTCGAGAAGAGCGTCCATTCGGTCGCCGAGGCGGCGGAGGCCGCCGGCGTGAGCCACTCGGAGCTCATCAAGACGATAGTCGTCTCGTCCGAAGGAGGCTCCGAAGGCTCAAATGGCTCCGGCGCGATATTCATAATCCCGGGGGACAGGAAGCTTTCCCTCCCCAAGGCGCGCGCCCTGCTCGGACGGGGCGCCATCAGGATAGCCAAGCCCGAGGAGGTCCTGAGGCTCACGGGTTATCCGGCGGGAGGCGTCCCCCCGGTCTTCGAGAATCCCTCGGGCCTCGCGGCCTTCATTGATTCGGCGCTCCTCCAAAAAAAGCGCGTCCTCGGGGGCGGAGGGGATTCCAGGAGCCTCTTGAGGATCGGCCCGCGGGAGATAGTCTCCATAATGTCCCTCAAGACGGGCGATCTGTGCGACTGAATTGACTTACTTACTTGACTTGACTTGACTTGACTTGACTTGACTTGGGCCTCAGACCAGGTCCCTGACTATTTTCCCCAGCGTCCTGAGGAAGAACTCCACTTCCTCCTCCGTGTTGTAGAAGTAGAGCGAGGGGCGCACCGATCCCTCTATCCCGCGCGAGTTGTACCACGAATGGACGCAGTGCCTGCCGCTCCTGACCATTATCTTCCCGACCTCGTCCAGGGTGATCGCGACCTGGTGGTGATCGAGGCCCTCGACGGTGAAGTTCGCAAGGCTGCTGGCGTATTTGCCCGGGTCCTCCGGGCTTATGAGCGAGACGCCCTCGATCCCGAGCAGGCCCTCGACGAGCGGCTTCACGAGCTTCCGCTTGCGCTCCTCAATGAAGCCCATCCCCAGCTTCCCGAGGTATTTCGCCGCCGCCCCTGCCCCTATCATGCCGGCGTAGTCCTGCAGGCCGGCTTCGAAGCGCTCTGGAAGGTCCTCCATCTTGGCCGACGAATACGTGGTGTCCGTGACAGTCTCCCCGCCGACGAGGAACGGCTCCAGCGATTCGAGCGCCTTCTTCCTCCCCCAGAGTATCCCCATCCCCGTCGGGCCGCACATCTTGTGCACGGAGAACGCCAGGAAGTCGGCGCCCACCCTCCCGACGTCGGTCTTGGAGCTGGGCACGCCCTGCGCGCCGTCAAGGAGGACGAGGGCGCCCTTTGCGTGCGCCATCCTCGCGATCTTCTCGACGGGCATCCGCGTTCCGGAGATGTTCGAGACGAGGACCGGCGAGACCAGCTTCACCTTCCCGGACGAGAGCTCCCGTTCCAGGAAGCCGATGTCCGGCTGGAAATCGGCGTCAGTCGGGACGACCTTGTGGACGATCCCCTTGCGCCTGGAAAGGAACTGCCAGGGGACGAGGTTGGAGTTGTGCTCGGCGTCCGTCGTGAGGACGACGTCCCCCTTCTTCAGCCCCAGGGAGTGCGCGACGAGGTTTATCCCCTCGGTCGTGTTCTTGGTGAAGATCGTCTCGTCGGCCCGCCCGCCGATGAACCTTGCGAGCGACTCGCGGGCGCCCGAGCATTCCTGCGACGTCCTGTCCGAGAGCCTGTGCGCGCTCCTCCCCACGCAGGCGGTGTATCCGGAATAGTAGCCGTTCATCGCCTCGACGACCTGCCTGGGCTTGAGCGTCATGCAGGCGTTGTCGAAATAGACGACCCCGCCAGAGATCACGGGGAAATCGGAGCGGATCTTTTCGATGTCAGGGGCCACTTGCGCGCTGCCCGCGGCCGGGTTTTAACTTTTTGCCCCGGAAAGGAGGGCAATCAGTTAAGCATAAAACGCCCCTTCTGAGCCCCCTCGCGAGCAAGGATGGCCTCTAAGCGTGGGACCGGGAAGCGGAAGGCGGGCGCAGGGAAGATTTCGGTCACCGTTAGGGAGATCCCGGGAAAGGCGAGGACAGCCTCGGTCGCGCGCGGCGCGGCGATCTCCGACCTCCTCTCGTCCCTCAGGATCAACCGCGAGAGGGTCGTCGTCAGGAAGAACGGCAGGCTCCTTCCCGAGTCCGAGGCGCTCTCCAACGGGGACGTCGTCGAGGTCGTTTCCATAATTTCCGGAGGTTGAGGGGAAGACGAGCACGTGCGACACCCCTGGCTGCAGGAACAGGGCGTCCGTGGAGCTGCACTACACGGGCGAGGTCCTCTGCGCCAAGCACTTCACGAGGAAGTTCTGGAGGCGCGTCAAGAGGCACCTCTCGAAGGAGGGCCTGATAACGAGCGGCGATCGCGTCGGGATAGGCCTGTCGGGCGGAAAGGACAGCACAGTGCTCCTCAACGTCCTCCACGAGCTCTTCTCAAGGCGGACGGACATATCCCTCGTCGCGATAACCGTCGACGAGGGGATAGCCGGCTACCGCTCCCCGTCCCTGGAGGTCGCGAGGCGCGCGTGCGGGAGGCTCGGGATCAAGCACGTCGTGATATCCGCAAGGGACGAGTTCGGCAGGACCCTGGACGAAGCCGTCCGGATCGCGGGGACGCAGGAGCAGGCGCCCTGCTCGTACTGCGGCGTCATCCGCAGGCACCTCCTCAACGTCGCCGCGAGGCGCGCCGGCTGCACGAAGGTCGCTACGGGCCACAACCTGGACGACGAGGCCGAGTCCGTCCTCATGGATTTCGTGAGGGGCGACGTCAACAAGATGATGCGCCTCGGGGCGAAGGTCGGCGTCAGGAGCTTCAAGGGGTTCGTGCAGAGGGTGAAGCCCCTGCGGCTGATTCCCGAGAAGGAGATCGCCCTCTTCGCGATCCTCAACGGGATTGAATTCGACCCGGCCGTCTGCCCGTATTCGCACCTCGCCCTGCGCGAGGACGTGCGGGACGCCATCAACGCCCTGGAAGTCGCGCACCCCGGGACGAAATTCGCGATAGTGCGCACGGCGGACAGGATCCTCCCGCACGTCCAGAAGGGCTTCTTCGGCGCGGTCCCGCAGGCATGCGGATCGTGCGGGGAGCTCTCCTCGGGCCCCCTCTGCAGGTTCTGCCAGTACGCTGAGGAGCTCGACTCGATGGAAAAGGGGAAAAAGAAGGGGAATGGGGGGTCGGCATGATCCCCACGGAGGCGCAGTGCCTCTCGATCTTGGAGCGTGAGGGCGCGCCGGAGCAAGTGGTCGCCCATTGCAAGGCGGTGACGGCCTTCGTGCGGGAGCTGGCGGACAGGGCGGCCCTGAAGCTGAAGGTCGACAAGCCCGCCCTCATTGCGGCCGCCCTCCTGCACGACGTCGGGCGCTCCAAGACCCACGGCGCCGAGCACGGCGCGGTCGGGGCGCAGATCGCTCGCTCCTACGGAGCGGACGATTCCGTCTGCAGGATGATAGAGCGCCACGTGGGAAGTGGCCTTGACGACGCCGAGGCGGCGCGCCTCGGCCTCCCCGCGGGGAGGATCTACGTCCCCCTGACGATCGAGGAGAAGATACTTTGCTACGCCGACAAGCACCTTTTTGGGGAGAAGCGGGTCTCGAGCGGCGAGGCGACGGCGGCCTTCAAGGACGACATCGGCGAGGGGCCCGCGTTCGATCGCCTCACTAAGCTGATGGCGGAGGTCTCTGCGCTTTGCTCGTAGGGATAGTCGGGAAGCCCTCGAGCGGCAAGTCGACGTTCTTCAAGGCGTGCACGCTCGTCGATGTCGCCATATCTCCCAGGCCGTTCACTACAATCAAGCCCAACCGCGGGATCGCCTACATCAGGACGAAATGCCCCTGCAAGGAGTTCGGCCTGACGTGCAACCCCAAGCACGGCTCGTGCGTCGACGGCACGAGGTTCATCCCCGTCGAGCTCCTCGATGTCGCCGGCCTCGTGCCGGGAGCCCACGAGGGGCGGGGCCTGGGAAACCAGTTCCTCAACGACCTCTCGCGAGCCCGCTGCCTGATACATGTTGTCGACGCCTCAGGGAGGACCGACGAGGAGGGGAACGAGACGAAGGGCCACGACCCCGTATCGGACGTGCGGTTCCTGGAAGACGAGCTCGACTGGTGGTTTGCCGGAATCCTCGAGAAGAACTGGAAGAACGTCGAGCGCCGCTCGAAGACCGAGAAGATCCAAGACGTCCTCGCCGACGTCCTCTCGGGCCTAAACATCGTCAAGGACGACGTCTCGCGCGCGATATCGTCCAGGGGCGCCCCTTCCCAGGGGAACCTCAGGGAGTTCGCGGTGGAGCTGAGGCGGGCCTCCAAGCCGATAATAATAGCCGCGAACAAGATGGACATTCCCGAAGCGGACGCGAACCTCGAGCGGATCAGGAAGGAATTCCCTTCCAAGCTCGTCATCCCCGTCTGCGCGGAGGGGGAGCTCGCGTTCAGGCAGGCGGCCGCCAAGGGGCTGATAGGTTATCTTCCCGGCAGCGGGACGATCTCCAAGATAAGGCTCACGCCCGAGCAGGAGCGCGCGATTGATTTCCTCGACGCGCGGATCCTCAGGAAGAGCGGCTCGACAGGCGTGCAGGAGGCAATAGAGCGCGCGGTCTTCGAGTTCCTGGGGGAGATTGTCGTCTTCCCGGTCGAGAACGAGGGGAAGCTCTGCGACAAGGCCGGGAACGTGCTGCCGGACGCCGTCATACTCGACGGGGGCTCGAACCCCGTCGCCCTCGCGGGGGCGATCCACACGGACCTAGCCAAGAACTTCATCTCGGCCGTCGACGCGAGGACCAAGATGCGGGTGTCGGCCGACCACGTCCTCAAGACGGGCGACGTCATCAAGATAGTCGTGGGCAAGTGAGCGCGGGCGCCGGAGGCTCCGGCAAGGTTAAAAAGACCGTTTCCGGATTCCCTAGCAAGTCTCCGGGAGAATGCTGAGGAAGCAGCAGAGAGGGAAACAGGGAAATGTGGGAAAAAATCAAGAGCCAACTTGACAACTTTCCGGCGCAGAAGGCCGTGGCGATAGCCGCGATAAGGAACGGCTTCTCCGTCAGGGACAACGGCCGCATATACTGCGCCGACGTCGAGATATCGCCGTCGAAGTTCGCGCGGGCCATAGGGGTCGACAGGCGCGCCATAACGGCGGCGGCGAAGACGATACTCTCGAACCCTGACCTCAAGCGCGTCTTCCGGAAGCTCAAGCCGACCCTCGACCTCTCGGAAGTCGCAGTCGAGAACGGCCTGGGCGTGATAGAGATGAGGGGATCGGACGAGGCCAAGGCGCCCGGAGTCCTCTTCTCGATAACCAAGGAGATATTGAACGCCGGCGTCTCGATAAGACAGATAATGGCCGACGACACGGGCCTCGTGTCCGACCCCAAGATAGTCATAATAACCGACCAGAAGCTCCCGGGCGACCTCCTCTTGACCCTCAGGCACATCCACGGCATTTCCGAAGTTGTAATAAAGTAGGCCCAAGGGCCGAAAGCGACATATGGCCGTATGGAGCGGAGAGCGCACCGCGCAGCAGTGCGAGAAGGTCGTCAAGGTCAACCCCAATGGCGTCGACGTCGCTCCGCTCAAGGTCTTCCGCCTGCCGGACGGGGACGCCACGATATTTTTGCAGGGGAAGAAGCGGGGATACATCGTCGAGGGCAGGTTCATCAATCAGGACGCGGCCAAGTCGGAGATGGTCCCGGACGCCGGAGGGTTCTATTCGCTCCCGCCCGGGACGTACGAGATACGCCTGCCGAAGGTCTCGATCCCCCTCTCGGCGACGGGCTTCTTCTACCCCCGCTCGACGATGACGCGCCTGGGGATACTGAAGAGCCAGACGGCCGTCTGGGATTCCGGGTACGAGGGCGAGGGGAGCCAGGTCTTCCACTTCCTCCTGCCGGCGAGGATCCATCGGGACGAGACGTGGGTGCAATTCGTCCTGATGGGGAACGAGTCGGATGCCAAGGCGGGCTATTCGGGCCATTACCAGGGTGAGAAGGCGGCCGGCCCTATCCTTCCCAGAACTCGCTAGCGAACTTCAGGGGGTCCGCCGTCACAATCGTCTTGAGCTCGGGCGGGAAGCATTTCCTGTAGTTGGCCCAGCTGTAGCGCTCGTCGAGGAACACCGCGACGCCCCTGTCGGTCTCCGAGCGTATCATCCTCCCGGCCGCCTGGATGGACCTCGCGATCGCCGGGAAGAGGTAGCCATAGTCCCAGCCCCGGCCGAACTTCTTCTGGTAATAGTCGACGAGCGCGTTCACCTCGAGGCTGGGCTGCTCCAGGGGCAGGCCCACGACGACGACTGCCTTCAGGACGTTCCTGGGGTAGTCGACACCCTCGGAAAGGGATCCGCCCGTGACCCCCAGGAGGGCCGCCTTCTTCTGCGCGCAGAACCCCTTGAAGAAGTCCGATTTCTCCTTCTTCTTCATCTCCTTCTGCTCGTCGAAGACAGGGACCCTTATTGAGAGGTAGGGCTTGAGGGCCTCCTTGAGGCCGTAGGAGGGGAAGAACACCGCGACGCTACCGGGCGTCGCCTCTATCACGCGCGAGCAGATGTCTGCCATCTTCCTGTACTGCGCCTCACCCCTCACCGAATACCTGCTCGTGACGCCCGTGCATATCAGGTTCATTCTGTTCTCCTGGGGGAACGAGGACACGTACTGCTTGACGCGGGTCTTGTCCTGGGGCAGGCCCAGGACCTCGGCGTACATCTTCGTCGGGACGAGCGTCCCGCTCATGAGTATCACGCTCCTCGCCTCGTCTATCACCGGGGCGGACGCGACGGAGGGGTCGAGGCACTGGTATTTCACCGTGACGAACGGCTTGCCCGCGCGCGTGAACCTCCTGGAGACGGTCCTAACGAAGCCCTCCTCGGGCCCGAGCCAGTCGGAGAGGAAGCCCGAGATCCCCCCTGCCGCGCTCTTCCTTTGCTTCTGCCGTATCTCGTCGGAGACCTCCTTGAGCTTCTCGGCGAACTCGTCGGTCTTGGAGCCGGCGCAGCTTTCGACCGCCTCGCACAGCTCCGCGCGGGAGAGGAGTGCCTCGCCCTTGCCCTGCTCTATCTTCTTTGCGAGGGCGAGCACCTTCCCGTGCAGCTGCTCGAGGATGTCCGCCAAGTCGTACCTGCCGAACTCGGAGAGCTCCCGCTCCGCCCGCTTGAGCCCGATCTCCGAGATGTTGTTGGAGAGCGTCTCGCGGAGGCGGTCGGGGAGGTTGTGCGCCTCGTCCACGATGACGACCGCGTTCTCCAAGGTCTTCTCCGTCTTGAAGAAGAAGCTCGTGGATGCCGACGGGTTGAAGATGTGGTAGTAGTCGCAGACGAGGAAGTTCGACTTCTTGGCCGCGAGGCACATGACCTCGTAGGGGCAGGCGTTCTTGCACGACTCTATCGCCTCCTCGACGTGCAGGGGCTGGCGCGAGAGGAGGGTTTCCACCGCCTGCCGGGCCTCGGAGGTTGGCTGGCTCTTCTTGAACGTCCTGTTGTAGAACGGGCATATCTCGTCCTTCCTCACCGACAGGCAGTAGTCGAAGAAGTCGCGGCTGGAGAGGTCCATCACCCCAGAGACCTGGCACATCCACTTCTTGCCTATGAAGTCGGCGGAGACCACCCGCACGTCCGCCTTGGATTTCAGGAGCTTGAGCGTCTCTATCGCTATCCTGTGCTGGGAATGCTTGGGCGTCAGGAAGAAGACGGTCCTGCCCTCCTTGGCGGCCCACTGCGCCGCCGGGACGACCGCGGCGGCGGTCTTCCCTATGCCCGTGGGCGCGTGCGCGACGAGGTGCTCGCCCGCGGCGATGCATTCGGCAACGTCCCTTGCCATCTCCCTCTGGCCCGCGCGTATCTTCGCGAAGGGGAAGCCGGCGGAGCCCGCCGGGGAGGGGAGGTCGCCTTCCATCTGGGATAGTCCGCCGGAAAGTGTTTAAAATACAAGCGGGAGGGATCCTGCGGGCTAAGAAGATGGCGGGGCAATTCTCCAACCAGTCGGCAATCAAGGACCTCCTCTCGGCGATCTCCGAGAACAACACCAAGTGGATGAAGGACCTCGGGAACTCAGCGATAAAGGAGGCTGCCATCACGCGCGACAAGGCCACAGTGTCGATCGCGATGATCTGCTACTCGCTCTCCAAGGTCTTCAACAAGGACTACTACAGGAAGGACCGGATGCGCTGGGACGAGTTCGTGATAGACCTGCGTAACGACCTCAGGCGCACGATAGACGATCCGGCGGCCCTGGAGAAGGTGTTCTCCGACATAAGGCGGCTCGATGAGTCCGTCGGCCGCTTCGTCTCCCAGATAACGGACAAGGCTGTGAGCAAGAAGGCATCCACCCTCTACGCCTACGGGATATCCCTCGGCGCCGCATCGCAGCTCACGGGGGCGAGCGAATGGGCCGTCCTCAAGGAGGTCGGCCAGACCAAGATGAGCGACGAGCAGCAGAGCACGCCCGTCGCCCTCTCCTCGCGGTTCAAGTCGGCCCAGAGGGTCCTGGAGGAGAGGCGCTGAGATGAAGGAAGGCGGCCTGATAGTCTGCGACTCGTCCAGCATCATCGCCCTCTCCGAAGTGTGCTTCCTAGGGGTCATCTCCAAGTTCGCCGAGGCGGGCGCTAGGTTCTACATCCCTGTGGGCGTCAGGAAGGAGGTCGTCGACACGCCTATTACGACCAAGTCGTTCCGCCTCGAGGCGGTCCGCATCTCCGGGGCGATCGCGAAGGGCAACATAACTGTGATAGACAAGCCGGAGATGGCCGCCCAGGTACACGAGAAATCCAACCTGATAATGAACCTGGCCAACAACCTCCTTTCCGCGCGCGGGAAGCCCATACACCTGATAGACTACGGCGAGACGGAGGCCCTCGCGCTCGCCCTGGTGATAGGCTGCCCGACGATCCTCGTCGACGAGAAGACGACGCGCCTCCTGATAGAGAACCCGCGGGGCCTGCACGATTCGCTCGAGAACAGGCTGGGCGTCCAGATAGAGGTGAACGAGCGGGCGCTCTCGGAGCTATCGGGGATGCTCTCGGGCCTCTGCGCGATACGCTCCTGCGAGCTCGTCTCCGTCGGCTACACCCGCGGGTACCTTGACGCCTTCGCCCCCAAGGGGACGGTCTCGGGCCGCAACCTCCTCTTCGGCGCCCTCTTCGCGGTCAAGGAGAACGGCTGCTCGATATCCGAGGCCGAGATCCGCGAGTACCTCGAGATGCTCGCCCCTGTGCAATCCGGCCAGCGCCCCGAAAATCTATAAAGCCGGGAGGGGGTTTCCCAGCACGCAAGATGCCTGAATACTGGACCGATAGCCTCGCCGCCGAGATTTCCGGGGGCCGCGGGAAGGGCGCGCGCTTCGTGATAAACGATGCCAAGACCCCCTCGGGCATAATACACGTCGGGTCCCTGCGCGGCGTCATCCTCCACGACGCGATAAGGCGCTCCTTCACCGACGCGGGCCTCGACGCCGTCTTCACCTACGAGTTCGACGACATGGATGCCTTCGACCGCGCGGTCGCATACCTCCCCGAGCCCTTCTCCCAGCACCTGGGGAAGCCCTTCTGCAACATACCGTCGCCCGAGGGCGGATACCAGAGCTTCGCCCACTGCTACGCCGAGAAGTTTTCCGCCCTCTTCCCGCTCCTCGGGTGCAGCGTGAAGATTGAGTACATGTCCGACATCTACCGCTCCGGGCGCCTCAACGCCAACATCAGGACGGCCCTCGACAACGCGGGCAGGATCAACGAGATAAACGAGCGCGTCTCGGGCGTGAAGAAGAAAGCAGATGAGCTCCCCTTCCAGCCGATATGCGAGAAGTGCGGCAAGATCGGGAGCACGTTCGCCTACGACTGGAACGGCAAGACCGTGAAGTACAAGTGCCTGCCGGCCAAGGTCGAGTGGGCCAAGGGCTGCGGCCACGAGGGCGAGGTCTCCCCCTTCGACGGGAACGGCAAGCTCCCCTGGAAGGTGGAGTGGTGCGCGAGGTGGCCCGTCATAGGCGTGACTGTGGAGCTCGCCGGGAAGGACCACTACACCAAGACCGGCGCGCGGGCGGTCTCAGACATCCTGTCGGACGAGATCTACAAATACCCCCATCCCTACGGCTTCGGCTACGAGTTCTTCCTGATAGGGGGGAGGAAGATGTCCACTTCCAAGGGCCTCGGGGTCTCGGCCGAGGAGGCATCCAGGCTCCTCCCGCCCTACCTCCTCAGGTTCCTCCTGATAAAGACGAGGCCGCGCGCGCAGCTGGACTTTGATCCCTCCGGCTACACGCTCGTGCGCCTCTTCGACGAGTACGACTCCTACGAGCGCATGTACTTCGGCGCGGAGGAGGCGGGAACGGCCAAGGAGAACGTGAGGCGGATCTACGAGCTCTCCCAGGTGGGGCCGCTCCCCAAGGGCCTCCCTGTTCAGATACCTTTCGCGCACGCCGTGACCCTCGTCCAGATATTCCATCGGGGCGGCGACGAGGACGTCGTCAGGAGCCTGGGCAAGGATTCCAAGGAGCTCCGCGAGCGCCTAGCTTTCGCACGCAAGTGGGTCGCGGCGGGCCACGCGCCCAAGGAGATGCTGATAACGTTCAGGGAGGACCTGCCCTCCGAGGCCTTCCTTCTCTCCGACGGCCAGAAGAGGGCGCTCAAGGAGCTCGCCGCCGTCCTGGAAGCCGCCGGGGCCACCGACGAGATGGTAGCCGAGGAGATACGCGCCATCCCCCTGCGCGTCGGGATCGAGAGCAGGGAGTTCTTCGAGGCTGCCTACGTCTCCATGCTCGGCGCCCCCACAGGCCCGAAGCTTTCGACGTTCCTCCCGCTTCTGGACCGCGAGAAGCTCGTGAAAAGGTTCCGGCTCGAAGGGTGATTTTCCCGCCGGCCGGGAACCCACGGCGCTGATTGGCGGCCGCGCCGCAGGCCCCGTGGGCCGGAGGGAGGGGTCGCGAGCCAAGACTGGCAGTAAGATCGGCGAGCGGACGAGGTGGCCCTCCGCAGAGGGCCTGTTATCGCGCCATCCGAGGATAGC
>DYHY01000045.1 GCA_020723935.1 Candidatus Micrarchaeum sp. | reverse complement strand
AGCGTCGAATCCCGTCAGCAGCTCCGTCCCCGGATTGCCCACGGAGAATCCTATCCGGACGACCTTGTGGGAATCGGAGAGGGAATCGTAGGTAGTGACCGGGCGGCCGATCACGGAGAAGGTGTAGTTGCCAAAGGAAGAGGGCGCGAGGATGGATTCGAACTCAATGCCTGGCTCGGCGTAGCCTAGGAGTGAGGACTGCGCGTCCCAGAGGGTGACGTTGGCGAACGTGTAGTTGCCCAAAAGGAGCGGCATGTAGGCGTTCGTGAACGTCCCGCCGTCCCTCGCCGTGAGAAGCTCCTGACTGTATCCGTCGGGCCGCACGACCGTAAAAGCCGCGTGGTTGACGGCCTCGGCGCCCGAGACGTTGGCCGAAAGGCGGACGCGCTCGCGGCCGATCATGGCTCGCGTCGCGTTCGCCCAGGCGGCCGTGACCTTCGGAACTACCTTGAGGACGACCGTCACGGAGACGGATGTGTTGAGCTGCGGGGGGATCGCGGATATGTTGGAGAGGATTATCTCCGCGGAATAGGAGCCCTCAGGTATGCCGGTCGTGTTGTAGAATATCTCGAGCGAGAACGAGGAGTTCGGGGCGAGGAGGAAGGAAGGCGCGCCGAGCAAGATGAATGAAGAGGCGTTGCCGCTCGCGGACGCCTCTACGAGGAGCTCGGAAGGCAGGAGGCTCGCAACGTTTATCGCGCCCAGGATCCCCGCCGAATCGGGCTCAACCTGCGCGACGATGGCTTCCGGGACCCTGTCCCAGGTCGGGGCCGGGATGGTGAGGTTGGTCCCGTTCGTCTCTAGCGGCCGCACCAGAACCTCGACGGTCCGGAATTCGTACGCCGTCCTGTTCCCGAAGCTCGCGACGACGCCTATCGTCCTGTTCCCCGCGGCGGTGGCGTTGAGGGTCGCAGTCAGGTTACAGTCGCCCTCGCACATCGCCGAGGAAGTCCCGTTGAGGACGTAGACGTCATCGGGGACCGAGAGATTAACCTGGCCCGTCTCGCCGGACGTGCCGTTCACGACGGCGGTGACGTCGAAAGGCTCGCCGAAGAAGACGCTGGCCGGGGAAAAGAGGCGCGCGAAAAGCCGCTCGGCGAGGGAGACTAGCACCCCTGCGGTCGACGAGTAGGAGCGGGCATCGGGGAGGGTGTACACGATCGCCGTGATTATCTTCTCGCCCGCCGCGGCGTCGGCGTCGACGAAGAGCGTCCAGTTCAGCTGGGCCGCCTCCCCGGGCGAGAACGAGGGGAGGAGGACCGAAAGCGGGCCCGCCGGGGAGAACCCGTTCACGGGAAGGAGCGTCACGTTCACGCCGGTGAGGTTCCCGATTGGGGTGTCTGTGGCGTTCGCCGCTGCGAGGATGTCAAGGATCGCGGAGAAGGATGTTTTAGGGGAAACGATGCCGGGGACCGGCCGGAGGATCAGGAGGAGGTCGGGGAAGGATGCGGGGGCGATTGGCGTCGTCGTGGTCGTCTCTGTTTCGTTTGCGGGAGCCGTGGGATTGTCGGGAGCGGGGGGCTGGAGGAAAGGGGCAGTCGAGTTGTCCTCCGGAGGCGCGCCGCACGACGTCTGGTTGTCCGTGCTGTTCTCGTTCGCGGGCGCGCACAGGAACGACGAGTTGAAATCGGAGGGAACTGTCGCGGGGCTCGCGTCGGAAAAGAGGGTCGAATTGGGGGAGAACGCGCCCGCCGGGGACGGCGCGTCCGAAAGGAGGGCCGCCTGGAAGAGGGGGAAGGTTATCAGGCTCGCGAAAGCGAAAATCTGGAAGATTTCGACTAACAAAGTGTTGAACTGGGACCTGTGCCTGGCTCTACCTAGCCCTAACCCCACGTAGCCCTGTTACCCCTTTGAGTGGCAAGTTGAGTTGTCGCCTTTTAAATCTTCCTCCATTCGCGAAATGGCGGTTTTTTCGGGGTCTCCAAGGCATATAGGATAATTATAGCAGGCTTCCACGGCATAGAATTCCGCATCCGGGAACGCTCGCTCGCGTTGGTCTCCTTCAAATCGTCCGATTTCACTATTTCCAGTTGGGAAATGCCGTTTTCAGTGCAAATAACGCCCTTCGCCTCGGAAAGGACGAAGAATTCGTCCTGCTGGGCGAGGAGATGGGGCGGGAGCGCTAGCCTCCTCTTTCCAGGCAGCCTGTTGCGGAAGAAATCCGCCGCGAACTCCGCCTCCCGCCTGCCGCGCTTCGCGAAAGCTCGGGTGAAGATCTCCGGGTCCAGGCCGTCCTTCACCGCGTATTCGACTGCGGAGAGGAAATCGTATTTCCATTTCTCGGCGAGGACGAGGGTGCAGGAGATCGGCCGTCGTTCCTTCCGGCTCGTCTTGTTCTTGCGCTTCCCTCGCGGCCCGTTCCCTGTTTTTTCCTCCGCTTCTTTCCTTGCGGCGGCCCGCCTGACCGCCCGGCCGATGTCCGCGAGGACGCAGGAAAGGAATTCGGAGCGCGCGGCAGCGGCGCGCACCTTCTCCAGGTCCGTCCCGATTTCGGGGGCGCTCCTACCGTCGAGGAGCTCGCCGCAGAGCGCGGGCGCAAGAGGTGAGAGTTCCTGCGCGAGGTTGAGGACCGCGGCAT
>DYHY01000044.1 GCA_020723935.1 Candidatus Micrarchaeum sp. | reverse complement strand
GCTCTTAGTCGGGATCGCCGGCGCGACTATGACCCTGTGGAGGCGCTCGTCCTCCTTGAGAGACAGGAGCTTAACCTTCTCGCCCGCAAGCCGCCTCTTGTCCTTGACGAGGGTGTAGAGGAGCGCCAGCTCCACCGCGCCCCAGTTGGTCTCGGTTGTCGGATCCCTTTTCCTTTGGCGCCGGTTTGCCACGGGGTACTAGCGCATCCGCCCATTTATAACTTCACCACTTTGAAGTTTAACCTTTCCGGCCGGATGCGCTACACGGCGCCCCTTCTCCTTCCTGCGCGCCGGGCCCCGGGCGGGGTACGGGGTGACCCCGAAAAACTATTTAAGGCCTTGGGCAGGCCTTCGCAAAACAAATGGTCAAGAGGGAAACCGCCGCGGTGGTCCTCCTGGTCGCCCTGATAATAGTCTCGGCGGTCCAGACGTACGGCCTGCTGGGAATATCGCCCGGGCGGGCCGGCGGGATTGCGGCGGGGACTCCCGGGACCGTCGCTGGAAGGCCGCTCTCCGGGGCCGGCGCTGCTGTTCCGCAACAGGCCGGCGGCGGGGCGTGCGGCCCGGGCTGACAATCACCTAGGAGAAAACGGCGGACGAGCAGAGCGAGCAAGGAGAGACATAATACAACATGGAAACGCAAGGAAACAAGACATCATCCGGCAAGGGGCACGCGCACACACACACGCATTCGCACGCGGGGGCGGAGCATTCCCACAGTCATTCCCACTCGGACGCTGACCACGCCCACGGCGAGAGCGCGGCCAAGGCGCCCGAAAAGGCTTCCGGAGCGATGACTAAGGCGATATACGCGCTCCTGGGGATCCTCGTCCTCCTCGTCCTCCTCAATTCGGCCCTCACTGCCTACTTGGCGATGAAGCTCGACGCCCGGATAGCAATGGAGAAGGAGGCTGCGAGGCCCGCGAGCCTTTCCGTCTTCGTCCTGGGCGCCGGGGCGGCGTGCCCGGACTGCTTCCCGCTCAACGCGATGGTCTCGCAGCTCACGCAGCAGAAGGTCAATGCCACCCTGCGCGACGTCGCGGCCCTTTCCCAGGAGGCGGCGGGCCTTCCGGCGGTGGGGAAGCTCCCGGCGATAATAGTTTCCGGCGAGACCTCCAAGACGCCGGAGCTTGCCAGCTTCTTCTCCTCGGCGGGCTTCGTTCCCAAGGGCGGCTACATGGTCTTGGAGACTCCCACCGCCCCGTACTACGACGTCGCCGAGGGCAGGGTCCGCGGCATCGTCGCGCCCACGGTCCTCTTCGCCCCGGCATCGTGCTCGAACTGCGTCGGCGCCGGCGAGCTCGTCAGGCAGCTGACCTACTACGGGATAAGGATGTCTGCGGAAAGGAACCTCACCTTCGGCTCGGCTGAGGAGGCTTCCGCGATAGCGAAATACAACGTGACGATTCTCCCAGCAATCCTCCTATCTGACGAGATTTCGGCCTACGGAACGGGTTTCTCCGTCGGAAAGCCGCAAGCTGACGGCAAGGTGCTTTTCGAACCCCTCTCGCCCGTCTACTACGACGTGAGGACGGCCAAGCCCGTCGGCGAGCTTTCGCTCACCTTTGTCGCCGACCAGTCCTGCTCGGAATGCTACAACGTGTCGAGGCACCTCGCAATACTCGCGGGATACGGGGTTACGCCTGTAAGCGCCCAGACACTCGACATCTCGAGCGCGGCCGGGAGGGAGTTCGTCTCCAAGTACAACGTTACCAGGGTCCCGACCTTCACCCTCTCGAGCGGAGCCTCGTTCTACGCGTCCCTCGGCCAGGTCTGGCCGTCCGTAGGGACTGTCGAGGCGGACGGGACGTACGTCTTCAGGAACGTTGGGGTAATGGGCAAGTACAAAAACCTCATCAACGGCACCGTTATAGCGGGGCAAGGCTAGGCGGGGAAGGGCGGCAGGAGGAGGCAAGCCCGGCATGGTCGTCTGCTTCATAGCGCTGTTCGTCTTCGCGGTGATGGGTATATTCGGCGTGAGGTACTGGAAGCTCGCCATAGAGGCTTTCGACTGCGTCTTCCGCAGGGTCACTTTCCGCCCTTGCACGAGCAAGCTCGACGAGCGCATCAAGGCGAAGCTCGTCTCCAAGGCCCTCTCAGGCAGGATGCCCGCTCTAGCGAGGCTCATTAACATGTATTTCGAGGCCATCTCCTGGGCGTTCGTGATCATCACCGCGGCGAGCCTCTTCTTCGCTGTCTGGGGAACCTACAACTACGCTGCCTACGGCAACTGCAACGGCCCCCATTCGAACGAGTTCTGCGTGTTCAACCCGATGGCGGGCCCAGGCAACGTGAGCTGCGGAAGCGCGCACTGCGCGGCGGAGGGATGCACTTGCGGCGGACGGGAGGAGAACTGTACCGCCTCGAACAACTTCGCCGCCTGCAACGGCACCTGCGACTGCAACCAGAACGTCTGTGGCGGAAGCTAGGCGGGGTGGAGCCGCCTCGGAACCCTGGGGCGCCCACGGGAACGCTTTTATATGACGCTAGCGCCCTAGCCTTTTCCCGCGATGGTAAACCTCGTCTACCTAAGCGAGCTTCTGGGGAAACCCATCGTCGACATAGACGGCGCGCCCGTGGGCAG
>DYHY01000009.1:21954-48192 GCA_020723935.1 Candidatus Micrarchaeum sp. | reverse complement strand
CCATCAGGTACAAAACCCCAAATGAAATGGAAACGGAGGCATTAAATATTCGCTATGGAAACGGAGGCATTAAATATTCGCTAACTTGTAGTCCAAAAACAGGGGTGCAGTCCAGAAAATTTCCATCATTGAAGAGAGTCTGATATAATGGTCAAATTAATAACTGTCGAGATAAATCCAGAAGTACTAAAATGGTTTAGGGAAAGTTCTGGATGGAAGATAGAAGAAGTAAGCAAGAAATTGGATACTAATGTTGAAACTATAACAGATTTTGAATCCGGAAAGAAGTCACCTTCATTAAAACAATTAAAGATTTTATCTGTATTATTTAAGCGTCCATTAGCATCATTCTTTTTGTCAAAACCGAAAGAAGAAAAACCCTTACCAAAAGACTACAGATTCCTTCCGAATAAGACAGGAATATTTGATAAAAAAACCATTCTGGCAATAAGAAGGTCAAGAAGCCTGCAAAACATAGGCAAAGAGCTTTCATTAAATGTAAGGTATGAAACCAAAACAAAAGTAGAGAAAGTTAACCTGTCTCAAAATCCTGATTTAATTGCAGAAAAGTATAGGAAATTGTTTAATCTTGAATGGGAAAAACAAAGAAAATTCAGAGATGCTTACAAGCTCTTTAATTATCTAAGGGATATTCTTGAAGATACGAATGTTTTGGTTTTTCAATTCTCTATGCCTATCGAAGATGCAAGAGGCTTTGCATTAGCTGATGAATCCCCAGCAATTATTGTTATCAATTCAAAAGACAGTATAGAAGCAAGGATATTCTCCCTTATGCATGAATTTGGACACGTACTTCTTGGAGAAACGGTAATAGACATTCCAGAAGCATCTCTAACAGTCAGAGATAATATTGAAAGATGGTGCAATGCATTTTCGTCATCATTTTTACTTCCAACAGAAAAAGCAAAAGAGTTGTTTGAAGAAAGACGAGCCACTTTGGTTGATACAGAAACACTGAACACCTTATCAAAGAGGTATAAAGTGAGCAAGGCTGCGCTTCTAGTCAAGATGTCGAATCTTAATTATATTTCAAGACAAGAATTCGAGAATGTTGTCAAGCGGTATATTCCAAAAGAAACAAAGAAGAAAATTGAACGTGAAAAGAAAGGAATAATTGTAGCTTCTGATAAGAAATGTCTTTCTGAAATGGGTAACAAATTCATTTCTCTTGTTGCGAATAATTTTGACAAGAATTTAATAACTTATACAGATGCTTTGAGCTATTTGTCAATTAAATCAAAGAACTTCGAGAAGGTTCTAGCGAAGGCGAAAAAATGACTTCAAATCACTATATCATAGATTCATCATCACTGATTGAACTAAACAGGCATAATCCAATCGATGTGTTTCCGAGTTTATGGAAGAATATGGAATCGTTAATTGGCAAAGGGCTTTTAGTGGCTCCCAAAGAAGTTCTTTATGAAATAGTAGAAGGAGATGACCAATTGGCTAAGTGGGCTAAAAAACAGAACAAGTTTTTTCGAGAACCAAGCGAGAAACAGATAGAGATCTTGAAAGATTTATTGAAGAATTATCCGTCTTTAGTAAAGGAAGATAGAAAACACGATGCAGATTCGTGGGTTATTGCGTTGGCTATTGAAATGGCACCAAGCTCACAACAAACACTGACACCAATTAAAAGAATAGTTGTTACAGAAGAAAAACTAAGAGGGGATAAAGTTAGAATACCTTTAGTCTGTCAAAAATACAACATAGAGGCAATTAACAGCTTAGATATGTTCAGAATAGAAGGATGGAAATTTTAAAATCGCGGGGAAATTGAAATGATCGTAAATGATTTATCAAAATTGGATGGTAATAATTGGTTAGTGTCCTATATCTATGTTGATGACCCAAATAGATTAAAAGAACTAAAAGAAAGTTTTGATAAGAAATTTCTAAAATTGATGATAAATAAATGGATGGTTCTTTCTTTGCTACACAAATCTTACAGGAAATACACACTTAACACACACCATTATAAACTATTTTTATGGAAGAAAAATGAAGTCTTTCTCAGTGATCTTGAGCAATTTGTAAAAGATACAACCAATAATAAAAATATTCTACATAACAATCAAAACAATCCTAGATTTGAACAAGTAAAAACGGATCCCAAGCCAGATACTTATGAAGGGATTTGTATTTAGGTTATCTTAGCAGCAAAATACGATTTATTCTACAAGATTTTGGAAGAGACTTAAATGAAAATGCTATGTCGTTTGTATTGCATTTCCTATTCAATCAATTATTGAAAGAAGGGTATCTTTATGATTTGCGTGTTGGAACAAAATTGGCTACTAACGCATTAATTGGATTAAAGATTGATCCGTTTATAAGGAAGGATTAGAATGACAATATATACACTCTCACCATCATCATTGAACCTTCTTGAAGAGTGTCCGAGATGCTTTTATCTTCAAGTTGTCAAGAAGGTAAGAAGACCATCTGGACCAATGTCTTCTATTCCAATAAAGATGGATTCTATCATAAAGAAGTATTTTGATGTTTATAGAAAGAAAGGGATTTTACCGCCATTAATTAAAGGGAAAATCAAGGGAGTTCTTCCTCTTGATATGCCAAAGACATTATACTATGAAGATAATGACGATGGTGTAAAACTAAAGGGGCTTCCAGATGAATATTTACAAACAGAAAATAAATCAATAGTGCCTTTTGACCATAAAACAAAAAGCAAAGCTCCCGAAGAAACCCATCCAAGCTATCAATTACAATTAGACTGCTATACTTTCTTGTTGCTTATGAATGGTTATAAAACTGAGAATTTTGGATATTTGGCTTACTACCATCCAGAACAATGCGAGATACATAATGGAATGGATGTTCAAGTAAATATTATCAAAGTTAAAACCAATCCAGAAAGAGTTAAGAAGCCCTTAAAAAGGCTTCTGAAGTCTTGAACGGGAAGTTGCCTAAAGTTAATGGAACTTGTGAATATTGCAAGTGGAAAGAGCTAAAATTTGGATAAAACCGCCTTATCACCTGCATTCGACTTGAGAATCATCACCCGTTATTGCGACAGAGAGCGCCTTGCAAATATTAATAAAACCCCCCGCGAAACGAGCCTGATGCAACCGTCCGAAGTAACAGTGAAAGAAAGGCCTAGTTTCAGAGCGGTTTTCGTGGCGCTAGCGGCGATCCTCGCCGCGCTCTCGTTCCTCGCCGCCCCGGCCTTCTCGGCCGACGCCTGCCCGTCCGGGAGGTACCCGGATCCCGACGCCAGCAACTGCGTCGCCGGGTCGCCGTATTTGATCTCGCTCTCCCACACCTACTCCGATGCGACGAGCGGCAAGCTCGATTTCATCGTGAAGGTCACCAACAGGGCCAAGTCGCCCCTGGGGATATCCTCGTCCAATGACGGATACATCGTCCCGATCTTCACGTACTCGGACGGCGCGAAGGTGGACATCGGCCAGTGGACCAAGGCGGTCGACAGGGCGTACACCACCGGGGCGAGCGCCTGCGGGTACTACGTCATGCAGCCAGGGAGCTCCCTCTCATTCAAGACCGCCGTCTCGTTCAACCCCAACCAGAACGCCAAGCAGATGAAGGCGGCCGCGGACAACGTCATCTGGGCGCTCTTCCCGGCCTATCCGCAGTGCTCGCCGGTCTTGGCCCAGGCGAAGGACTACGGGGCGGGCTCCGACGAGTTCACCTATTACTCGACGCCCGCGGGGGCTCCGGCGCAGTGCGCCGGCAGCGGCGCCGCGTGCACGGCGATATCCGGCTGCTGCCCGGGCCTCGAATGCTCGCAGGGGGCCTGCGCGGCTCCGGCGGCCGCCGCGCCCGGGAATCCCCAGGAGCCCGCCTACACGCCAACCACTAGCGGCCAGCAGACCAGGGGATCCTCGGGATCCGCGGGGCTGATACTCGGCGGCGTGATAGTGGCGGTCGTCGTCGGCGGGGCGGCCTACTACTTCCTCTCAATGAGGAAGAACAAGGACGAGGAAGCGGAACGCCTGCAGCACCACAAGAAGCGCTGAAAAAGACTTACTTTCTTCGCGAAGCCGGGCGGGCTTTCCCCTTGCCGCCTTCTCAGGCCTGGTAGGCCGGCTGGTGGAATATCGGGGCGCGGCCGCTGGAAAGGAGGGTTGTCGCGGTCAGCCTCCTTATCTCCTGCTCGCTTGCCCCCGGATGGAGCTGGTGCATCTGCTCGTGCAGGAGGACCTCCTCGAACGCCGCCCCCTGGAGGGTGTCTAGTATCTCTATCTCGCTAGTCCCTATCCAGGTCCGCCCCAGGACCCCGTAGCCAATCTCGGACTGGGATTTCCTGGACACGCGGAAGGGGTTGACGGCCAGGGCGCCAAGGTAAGGAGAGATCGCCTGCTGAGGCCGCCCTTCAGAAGGGTCTTGGGAATATCCTCCGCGTGAAGCGGGCGCCGGGGAATAAGGCGAGCCTATCGCTATCCCGTACGGGGAGGCGCCGCGGTAGGAAACGACTGCGGAAGGCCCCCTTCCGAAGAAGGGGGAGGCTCTGCGGTAGGCTTCGAATATGTCCGGGCGGACCGTCCGCTCGGGCGACCGGATGCGCGAGACCGAATATTCTATAGGGCCCGACGGCCGCCTTGCCGCGGAAAGGGAATACGCGACGACGGCGTCCGGCTTCCAGAGGATCACCCGTCCCGGCTCCCCGAACGCCAGGGCATCGTCCTCCAGGGAAAGCACCAGGACCGCGAGCTCCTCGACGGGGACTGCCGAGTAATTGAGAGGGCGCTGCAACACAAGGCCCAAGCCAATCGTTTTCTTTCCCAAGGAGAGCGTGAAATCTTGCCCCGTCTAATCGAGGATCTCTATCTCGTTAGGTATGAGCAGGAGCCATGTCCCGCCCAGCCTCATGATGCGCCCGGTCTTTTCCACCTGGAGCTTTATCCTGTCCTCCGCGCGCTTGAGCTCGCCCTCTTTGTTCTTGGCGGTCGTCATCGGCTGGGTGTTTATCATTATCATCCGGTTGCCCTTCTTGTACGCCTCAATGCACCAGTCCACGTCCTGGAGCTTGCTCAGTACCTTGACTTCCACGACGTACTTCTTCTCGTCGTCTTGGCCCGCGAGGCCGACCTCCATGACGTCGTCGCTCTTGTCCTTCAGGGGCTTGAGCCGGAATTTCCCCGAGGGGTCCTGCGAGGTTGTCACCATGCCCGGGGCTCCGCCTCCGTGGTATAAATACTTTCCACGCCCCCGTCGGCTCACTCCAGGAAAATCGCGGGCTTCCCCGGGAGCGCCACGCGGCTCTTTTTGGCCGGATCGTGCGACGGAGCATCGGCCCGCTCAACGGCGACCTCCTTCCCCAGCTCGCGGGAGAGGAAGCCTTCGGCAGACTTGAGCACGCGGTATTCCTCCTCGGCGTTCGGCCCCTCGCTCCGGATCCCGGCGGGATTCTTGAGGAGCTTTTGTATGAGCGGGACCGCTTCCCCTCCGGCCGCCTTTATCCGCGGCACCCTCATCGCGGCCGCAATCACCTCCTGCGCGGGCTTGCCTGCGTTGTCCCGGACGACGGAAAGAAGCGTGTGCTTCCATTCCGGCGCGGAATAGACATACGCCCTCGAGAAAGGCTTCCCCACGAGGCCCGAGACGGTCTTGGCGTCCGACAGGGTGCGCTCGATAAGCTCTTCCGCAGGGAATATTGAAGAGTTGGAAGGGCTAGTTGCTTCGGGCCATGCTGCTTGCGAAGCGAACCCTTTCTCGCCCAGCTCCTTCCATATTTCCTCGGCGGCGAAGGGAATCACGGGCGACAGTATTGTCGCGAGCGTCCTGTAATATTCACGGACGAGCTCACCGTTGGACCCCCCCCGCCTCTGGTACCAGCGCAGGTCCTCCACCGCGCCGAAGAACGCCGCCTGCATCGCGGAGCGGGTCCTTATCTGGGAGTACGCTTCGGCGGCGTCCGCGACGTGCCGGCCGAGGCTTGCGGAAAGCCAGGAATCTAGGTGCGGGTCTTGCCCTCCGTCGGGAATCTGGGAAGCGCCCGAGACGAAGGAGCGGATCTTGGCCAGTATGGACTCCGCGTCCGAGCGCCTCCAGTCTGGGTCCTCGAAGCCGTCGGAAGCGTGCACGAGGGAGAAGCGCACGGCGTCCGCGCCGTACGTCTCCAGCGCCTCGCGCAGGGTGACGAAGTTGCCCTTGGATTTGGACATCTTCTCGCCCTCGACGTTCACGTAGCCGTTCACCGTTATCGCGGCGGGCCAGCCCTTCTTCCCGAAGAGCGCCACGTGGTGGAACAGGTAGTATGTCAAGTGGTTCTGGACGAGGTCCTTGCCGCTGCCGCGCAGGTCCACCGGGTACCAGTACAGGAAGCTCTCCCTCATCTCGTCGGCCCAGCCCTTCGCTCCCGGCGGCCGCCCCCCGTCGCGGAAGACGTAGTCGAGGAGATCGTCGGTCATGTCCTCCACCCTCACGCCGTCGCGCGATATTATGTGTGCGATCGTGTAGTAGGCCATGTAGATCACCGAGTCCGAGAGCGTCTCAACTATCCATCCCTTGTCCCAGGGGAGGGGGGTGCCAAGGCCGCTGCGCCTCGCGCATGCCTTGTCCTTGAGCCAGTTGATCGTGTTCTCGAACTGCGGGCGTATCGTGTCCGGGTAGAACGCCATCCCCGCGACGCATTCCCTCACGCGCGCCTTCCATTCCTCGTCGGAGAACTTGAGGAACCACTGGTTCTCCAGGATCTTGACGATGCAGCGGTTGTTGCAGCGGCAGACCACCTTCTCGGAGCACTCCCATATCCTGTCGGCCCATCCGGCGGAGACGAAGTCGGCGGCGAGCCTGTCCTTGCATTCGGAGACCGGCATCCCCGCGTACTTCCCCGTGATCGGGAGGAGCCTTCCTGTGTGGAACTCCGTCTTGTATATCGAGGAGGTCGCCTTCTCAAGCTTCGCCTCGTCGGCCTGGCTCGCTATCCCCTCGCGCCTGCAGATCTCCTCGGCGGGGACGGTCCCCTTGAACTCCGCCGTCTCTATGAGGACGATCGGTTTTATCTTCCCGGCAAAAGGGGCTGCCTTGAGGTAATCCTGGAGCGCGATGTAGTCGTAGGGCGCGTGCGCCTGGACGGAGACCACGACGCCGCTGGCGTGGGCGGGATCCACGAACGGGGCGGGGAGGACGGGCATCGCCCTCCCGTTCACGGGGTTAGTCACATTCTTCCCTATGAGGGCTTTCGGGTCCACCGGGCCGAGGACCTCAACTTTGCGGAGCTGGTTCTCCAGCTTCCTCGCCGTCGGCTCGCCGACGATCCACTCCTCCTTGCCGTCGACGCGGATCCTGAGGTATTTTCCCTCATTATTGATCCACAGGTTCGTCGCCCCGAACATCGTCTCTGGGCGCAGCGTGCCGCACGGGAGGACTTCCCCCGCACCCTCTAGCCTGAACTTGACGAGGACATATTCCTCAGGGCTCGCCCCCTCTCCGTAGAGCCTGTCGTGGTCCCCCGTCGGGCTCTGGTCGTTGAGGCAGTAGACAACCGGGTGCGTCCCTTGCACGACGTAGCCCAGCTTCCTCAGCGTGTTGTACTGCCACTCGATGAAGCGCGAGAAGGTGGGCGTCAGGGTGGTCGTGACGAAGGAGCGGCGCCAGTCAATGGACCCGCCGATCGCGGTGACGGTGTCCTTGAATATGGCGCGCCAGTAGTTGACTATGAAGACCGGATCCTTGAAGCTCTCTATCTCCTCTGCCAGGACCCCGCCGTCCAGGAGTATCTGCCTCTGCTTCGGGTCGCCCGCCTTGAGGCGCGCGGCGACGCCCGCGATCGGCTCGCCCGTGGCGTGGAAGCCGAACGGGAAGAGGACGTTCTCCCCTCTGAGCCTGTGGTAGCGGGCTGCCACGTCCAGGCGCGTGAAGGTGAAGCCGTGGCCCATGTGCATCGCGCCGTTCACGTAGGGGAACGGGAATGTAAGGAAGAACTTGCGCCTGCCAGGGAGGACGTCCGCCCGGAACAAACCCTTCTTCTCCCATTCCGCGGCCTGCGCGGGAATCCGGACCGTCGGGATGCTGCCTGTATCTTCCATGTGGATTGCGGGAAGGGCGCTAGCCCCAATTTTTAAGACTGCCTCAAGAAGGCGGTTGCACGCAATTGTGCAGGCGGGGTGAGGTCACCTTTCCGGGAGGACGCTGGCGTTCCTTGCGTTCGCGTCAATGCAGCCCACAAGGTCCTGCGGAGGGGAAGTGACGAGCAGGTAGACCGAATTGCCGTAAAGCCCGGCCGGCGACCTTATCTGGGCGGCGGAGTCAATCGCCCCGGTCAGCAGGGCGTAGGCCCGCTCGTCGAAGCTCCGGTGCGCATCCCAGCTCGAGGGGTCCGCCGCGAGGGCGGAAAGGTCCGCCTTGGCCGCCGCGTCGTAGCAGGCGAGGGCCCAGGCCGCCTGCTCCCCTGCGGCGTGCCTCTCAGGGCCTTGCATGTTGGCGTAGGAAGATGCCAGCTGGTTGTATGCGGCGCCGGCGAAGGCGGGATCCCTGTGCGCGGCGATCGCCTCCATCGCGCGCCGGGAGCCCAGGTTCGCGAGGCCCTCCTCGAGCAAGAGGACGAACCAGATGTAGTCCTTGACCTCCTGCGGCAGCTGGATGGAGTCCAGCTGGAGGTCGAACCAGTCGAACTTGAGGTCCGGAAAGGCGGCGGCCGAATAGTCCCTTATCGCGCTCGTGGGCTGCGCCGCGAGGTACCTGAACTCGTGGACGGCCTCGTGCGCACCTGTCTCAACCGCGTGCGTGACGGGAAGGTCGCGCCTAACGAAGATCCTGATGTAGTCGGGCGTGAAGCCGTCGGCTCCGGCGACGGCTACTGCCTCCCCGGTCTCGATGCCTAGCGGGTTTGCGGGGCTGGAATTGTAGGAGACGATCGCCGAGGAGCCCTGCGGCAGGGGATGCCCGCCTCCGCAAGTACCCCCTCGACGAAGGGCATTATCGCGGAAGCCGCGCCCTCGCCCGAGGCGTAGTTGGCGAGCGCGCCGCTGCAGGCGACCTCTCCGTCGTCGAAGGTGCCGCAGACGCTCTTCCCGCTGTAGCCTATCTGCGTGAGCCTGCGGACCGCGGCGGCGGACCTCGTCCCCTCGTCGGCGGCGGAGGGCGTGCGTTCGGAAGGCGGCCTGGGCCCCGGCGCCGCGCAGGAGAAGAGGACGAGCGAGAACGCGAGGGCGAGAGTCGGTACCGTGACGGCGGCTTCTTTTGCGGGCTTTATCGGGGCTTTTTCCGGCGACCATTTTATAATGGTGAGGTTTACTCCCGGGGGGCGGGCTGCCCGGTTCCGCGGGCATCGAAACATATTAAAGACGTCGGGAAGGCCGTCCTTTCACTCACACTTGGCAGGTAGTTGTGGTTGCCGCGAGGCCGCTGAGCTGCCTACCCGGAAGAAACCAGGGGCTGGTAGTTCAGTGGTAGAACGCCGCGTTCGCAACGCGGTGGTCACGGGTTCGACTCCCGTCCAGTCCACCCAAACCCTTTTCTTTCCGGAAAGAAAAGCCTTTGACGGGAAAAGAAAGCGGACCGTCACGGGCCGACGGAGGGAGGTGCCCCGAGGAGCATTTGACTCCCGTCCAGTCCACCCAAACCGCGAGGGGCTCCGCCCCGCCCAAGGTCCGGTCGGCCCTATTCTTCTTCCTCTTTTTTCGCGCGGAAGAAGCGGCAGGCCCCGCCCGCGATTCCGGCGGTCGCGCCCGCGACGGCCTGGTATCTCTCGTCGAAGTGGAAGGCTATCGGCCCGATGTCTGTCCCGGTCTCGGGCTCGACGACCGCCCCGCCCGCCTCCCTGACCGCGAGGTACCCCGCCGAGAGGGCGGCCGCTGGGACGCTTCTCCCCGCGAAGACGTCGAAGATTCCGCTGGAGACGCCGGCTAGGTGCAGGGCGGGCGAGCCGAAGTTGAGGGCGTGCGG
Organism: Candidatus Micrarchaeum sp.; assembly: GCA_020723935.1. GTDB lineage: Archaea > SpSt-1190 > SpSt-1190 > DYHY01 > DYHY01 > DYHY01. The sequence continues at coordinate 38,295 of DYHY01000009.1, read as the reverse complement.
CATCGGGAAATCCGAGACCGCGAATGACTCATCGGACAGTTCCCCCGCGCCCGAGGTCCTCGCTATGCCCATCGCGAACGAGAGGCCCCGCCTCCTCTCGGCCATCCACGTGCGCCCGCTCGAATGCTCTATGATCCCGCAGGCGAGGCAGTCGGAGAAGTGCGGCGCCGTCCCGTCTAGGATGGAGATCGCCGAGCACGCCGGGATCACGCGCGGGCCGCGCAGGAACCCGGCGGCCGAATCGATGTCCAGGAAGGCGACGGTGAGGTCGGGCGCCGTCGACAGGTCTATCCTCCCCGTCTCCTGCGAGACGAAGGCGACGCGCGCCCCGGCGTCGCGAAGGAGCGCGCCGACCGAGCGCGAGATCTCCTTCCTCGCGGCGTCCTCGCGCAGGACGTCCTGGACCTTCTTCTGGGCAAGATCGAGTAGTTCCGAGACTGTTTCGCGCAGCTCTCCCATATGCAGGGGATGGCGCGCCCGAGGTATAAAATGCTTCGATTGTTTTGCGGCTAGCGGGGGCTCCCTTGCGCAGCCTTCCTGAGGAACGCAAGGTCCCTTTCCACGATGAACTTCCCCTTGTAATTTGCGGGCCAGTCCCGCTCAAGGATCCCGATCGCCTCGCGCAGCGGGGCCAATTCCAGCCCGAAGCCCGCGAGGCGCTCCCCCTTTTCAAGCGCCTGCCTTCCCGCCCGGGCGCGGAAGCAGTAGGACACCTAGACGAGCTTGAACCTCGCCCGGACCTCGACTATCGTCCCGATGCTCGCGCCGATCTTCGCGCCGCATCCGGCCTCTTCCAAAATCTCCCTTTTGAGGGCGCCCGCGATCGTCTCCCCCTCCTCAAGCCCTCCGCCGGGGAGCTTGTGGTACTTCCACCTGGAGACGTTCATCAGGGCGATGCGCCCCCTCGAGTCGGAGAGGACGGCCCGCGCCGCGCGCCTGAGGCCGTAGCCCTTGCATTTCTCGGACCTGATGCCGAGGCTCTCGTCGGTTATCTGCGCGAGGAGGGACGGGTCGCCGGCCATTCTCCGAAATCCCGGGCGCCCGGTTTATAGGAGGTTCGCTGGCGGGAATGTCGCGCGCAGAGCTGAGCCGGACCGAATCGTGGCTGTTGTTTTGGCGAGGTTCGGCGCCGAGCCAGGAAATGAGGCTATAAGATTGGCGAGGCGCCGAGAATGGGATTTGAACCCATGCATCCCCGAAGGGAAACCAGCTCTCAAGGCTGGCGCGTTGACCGGGCTTCGCTATCTCGGCAGCGGAAGCGGCCCCTCCGCGAATTTATAAACAATCGGAAGGGTGGGGCGGCTCTGCGAGGAAAAAAGAGAAATGAGGGCCTCCGCTTCTGCGAAATCCGAGGATCACGGCGAGGAAAGAGCCACCCGGGGGACTGAAGAGGAAGAGGCGGAGGAGGATTTCGAGGAGGCCGAGGAGGACGCCGAGGCCGGGGAGATTGAAGGGAAGCTGGGATCCGCCGGCGCCCAGACCCGTGCGGCGGCCAGGGAGGAGCCGCAAGAAAAGGAGGAAGAGCCTGCCGCGATCGTGGCTCCGGTGGCAGCGGCGGCAGCGGCGGCTCCCGCGCCCGAAAAGCCAAAGCCCCCGAAGAAGGCCCAGGTCGACTGCATGGGCTGCGGCGACCCCATAGATGTGACGGGAAGGCAGGACGGGGAGAAAATATCCTGCCCCTACTGCAAGGCGGAGTTCGTCGTCGTGGATTTCGGCGACGGGGACATTGACATAGACTTCTTCGTAGCCTGAAGAAAGCCCAACAACCTCAAAACCTTTTTAAGTGAGGAGCTGGAGGTCGCGGCATGGCAAGTTCAAAGGCGTGGGCTTTTGTTGCGGCACTCGTTATGATTCTGGTCTTCGCCTCGCCCCTGACGGGCCTCGCGACGGCCGAGACCGATTCGTCGGCGGGGGTCTCCTGCGCCGGCGACGTGAAAATCTGCCCCGACGGCACCGCCGTCGGGAGGATGGGCCTAGACTGCGAGTTCTCGCCCTGCCCCGGCGAGACGGGGACTGGCAACACGGCGCAGCCTGAACCAGAGCCGGCAGATCCCAGCTCCGGCGAAACATCGGAACCTGGCGCCACCCCGACAAACCCCGTCAATCCCGCGCCCCCGATAGCGCGGCCGTGCGTCGAGGCGAAGAGGATTAATGCGCTCATCCAGGCGAAGAAGGCGCAGATCGCCAGCTCCGCGACGCCTGCTGCGTCGGACGTGCAGATGAAGGAGCTCGCGGAACTGCATGAGAAATACCGAGCAGCCTTCCTGGCGTGCGGCAACAAAGTGGTCGCGCCGGTCGTCAAGCCGATAATCGCCTGCGTGGAGAAGGCCGCAATAAAGAAGAGGATCTCCTACATAAAGGAACTGCTCGCCCTGACCGACGAGGAGCTCGCGGCGAAGGGCTATGTGCGCGCGGACATCAAGGCCAAGCTCAAGACCCACGAGGGAATGCTTGCCAAGGCTCCGGAGAATTGCCAGGTTCTTGGACCGCTTCCAGTCCTAGCGAATCCAACGCCGTGCCGGCCGGGCCCGGAAATACTCAGGGAATATCAGGAGCTGGCGTCCCAGCTCGAGGAGGCCGAGGCTTCCGGCGACAAGGAGCTCGCAGCCCAGATAATGGAGAAGCTGGCCGCCGTCAAGCAGGAGGCTTCAAACAACCGCTGCGTCGTCATGGCAGCGACAGTGACTGCAGTCGCCGTGAAGCCAGGAGCAATAGATGGAGGCGCTGTGCCGTCCGAGGGCCCCTGCGGCGAGGCGAGGAACCTGGACAAGAAGAGGGTCTATTACAAGGAATTGCTCGCCCTGACCGACGAGGAGCTCGCGGCGAAGGGCTATGTGCGCGCCTCCGTTGAGGAGACGATAGTTTCCATCGACGCGGAAATGCGCAAGGCCGCCGAGATTTGCAAGGGCGCCGGGGTGGTTAGGCAGGCGATAGCTGAGAGCGCTCCGTGCGTGCGGGCCAAGACCCTTGAGGCGAAAATATTCGTCGTGAAAGAGGCGATAGAGCGCGCGACCGCTTCCGGCTCAGACGCGGCTAAGCTCAAGGATGAGCTCGCGCGCCTGGAATCCGAGCAGACGGACGCGGTCAAGGATTGCGCCGAGAAGCAGGTGATAAAGCCAGTAGCGCCCGACAGCGGGACGGAGATTTCTGGCTATTACAAGGAGAAGGTCGCGGCTGTCATGGGCTCGACCTCTGACATAAACGGCCAGATCTACGCCTTGAAGGACATGAGGCGCGAGATCGACAAGATGATAGCGGAGCTTGTGAGGAAGCGCGCGAAGCTCAACGCCGAGGAGATCGCGGATCTCGACGCGACGATAACGGTCAATTCCGACGGGATAGAAGTGGGCGACGAGGTGATATCCTCCGACGAGGGCAAGGAGATAGTCGCGGACGTTGAGGGCAACAACCTGACAATATTGCAGGGCGAGGGCACAATCTCCCTCGACGATGGAAGCGGCATAGGGGCGGAAGCTGAATCGCCTGTTGAGATAGAGTCTGGCGATGTCAAAGTCGGGAACGCGAAGGTGCGGATACTTCCCGCACAGCTCAGGCAGCGCCTGAAGTTCGATCCCAAGGAAGTGAAGCTCAAAGCTGAAGGGAACGCCGCGGTCTACGTCGGCAAGGGGCAGGAGGAGAGGAAGCTCTTCTTCGTTGTCCCAGTGAAAGTCGAAGCCAAGTTCAAGGTGGACGCCACAACCGGCCAGACGATTTCCGAGGAGAGGCCCTGGTGGACGTTCCTCTCATCTAAGATGAAGGAGAAATAGAAGCGAGCCAGTCACGGGCGGCCGAAAGGGCCGCGGGGATCTTCCCCCGCTCCCTGCAGGCGGCGCTGACGAAGAGGGGCCTGCCCCCTCCGCGCCCGCCCACGAGCGGGAGGATTCTCGCGGCGAGCTTGTTGAGGTCGCCTCGGAAATCCCCGGAAGCCGCAAGGACGAGGGACGAGAACTCAGGATCCAATCCTCCGAACAGCACGGCGACGCAAGTCCCCTTCTTCACGAAGTGGTTTGCGAGCTCCGAGAGGTCCTGCCTGTCGATGAGCCCGTCGAAGGACGCAACGTACGCGCGCACGCCCCCCAGCTTCTCCGGCGCTACCGACGCCTTGGCCCCCTTGAGCACCTCCTTGGAGAGGGCGCGCACCGTCTGCCTCAGGCGCAGGTTCTCGGCGCGGGCGTTGAGTATCGTCGGGACCACCTTCTCGGGCTCCACCTGGAGCGCGAGGCCCGCCTCAACCACCTTGTTCGCGAGCTCCCTCGTGCGCATGACCGCCTGCTCGCCGGCTCCGAATGTGAGCTCCGTCGCCCCGCCGTTCCTGTTCACCCAGAGGATCTTAAGGAACCCGATTTCCTTCGTGTTGCGGAGGTGCGTTCCTGAGCAGGCCGAATAGTCAGTGCCCTCTATCTCAAGTATCCTGATCCTGCCCGAGACGCGCTCCTCCTTGAGGCGCGCCTGGGGGAGCGCCGCCTTGGCGGCCTCGACCCCGTCGAAGAAATGGCTCCTCACGGGGACGCCGGAGGCTATCAGGGAGTTAGCGCGCTCCTCGGCGGAGGAGACGTCCTCGAAGGAGAGGTCGGAGCCCGAGACGAAGAGCTTCCCCCCCTCCAGGGAGAAGAGGACCTTGTCCACCTCAAGGTCCGGCTTGAGGGCCTTGAGGCAGGAGAACAGCAGATGCTCGCCCGTGTGCAGGCGCATGAGCGGCTCGCGGAAGGACCAGTCGATCGCGCATTCGACCTCGCCGAAGGGCGGGTCGGCCCCCTCGGAGAGCTCGTGTATCACCTCCCCGTCGTGGACGAACGTGTCGACGATCGCAAGGCCCCCGATCGTCCCGCGGTCGCCCGGCTGCCCGCCCCCCTGCGGATGGAAGGCGGTCCTGTCGAGCGTGACGAGGGTCTTGCCCGAGAACTTCTTCACGCCCGTGACTGTAGCGAGCCACTCCTTGAGGTAGGGGTCTTCCAGGTAGAGGCGTTCGGCCGGCATTTCCCCTGCCGGCCGGAGGGCCTCCTTATTATTTGTTTCTAGGGGCTGACGGCGCCGCTGTCAGGGCCGGTCAACGTTCCCGAATTCCCGGTGCAGGGTCAGCCTTGGTCCCCTTGCCGTACTTCTGGAGGTTCTGTATTCTCTCTATCCTGTCAGGGTGGACGAAAGCCATCCCGAGGTTCGCGTACTTGAACTCGTCGCCGAAGGTTTCCTTGAGGATCTGTATCGCCATCGTCGCCGCGTTGCTGTCCGAGGGCACGCCGTCGCCCGGATAGTATTTCTTGAGTTTGGGCGCGATCGCCTTGACCTCGAATGTCCGCCCGACGACCGCGTAGGGCCCCCTGTGCTGGAGGAAGGGCTTGTTGTGCTTCACAGTGCATATTTGCCCGTCCTGGCCGACGAACAGCGCGTCAGCTTTCGGCGAGTTCTTCGCCAGGGCGTATCCGATGTTCCTTTCGTAAGGGTCCATCTCGCTAGAAGCATCCGCGAACGATTTCGCGACCTCCATTGTGCGCGGGACAGCGTCCTGCAGGCCCCAGGTGATCTCTGTTATCGTGTCGGAAATGAGGTTGGAAGCCTTCTCCTCGTCCAGGTCCCCGAAGGGTATGAAGACGATGGCAAGCTTCCTGACCATCCTGCCGAGGCCCGGGTATTCGTGGTCGTAGATCGTCCTCACGTCTATGTGCGAGGGCTCCGGCGTGGGGTACATCGCGTTGCTGCGCAGGCTGTCGAGCTTGTCCTCCTCGCGGCTTATCTGCGTCCTGATGGCGTTCACCTCCGAGGGGTGGAGCCCACCCACCACATCTTCTTCCTCCCCTATCTGGCGGTTCGCCACCGCGCGCACGTTCAGGAAATTCCCCTCGACCTTCTCGAGGGCCTCCCTGTAAACGGGGTGCGTGTAAGAGAAGACGAGGACGCCCCCTTCGGCGGTCCGTATGGCCCCGCCTATCACGGAGTAGTCGCTCGGTTCCGCGTCCTCCATCCCGAGGTCCTCTTGGCTTATGGACACTTTGCCCGCCATTTCAGGACACTCCCCTGAACTTCTTCCTGTACTGCTCAACCATCGCTATCACATCGTCCTCGGGCACTTCCTTGCATCCCTTGGGCGTGACGACAACTAGCTGGAAGTTGTCGTTCCTGGCCGAGCAGAAGTTGTCGCGGTACGCCCCCGCGAAGAGAGCGTGTATGAGGCTCTCTATCGCGTCGTCCTTGGTGCGCGACGTCCCGGTGTTCGCCGCGTGCTCGTCAAGGACCGTCTGGGCGAACACGGATCCCGAGCCTTTCATGAGGTGGCTCGTCTGGGCCACAATGTAACGCCCGTCGATGTCGTAGATGAGGGGAATGTTCTCGGGGCTCACGCCCGCGACGATGTGGCCGGCCTCGGCGCCGACGTCGGTGTTCCCCAGGGAGTAGAGGAGGCCCGCCGCGCGCGTCACGTCCATCAGGAACTTGTCCTCCTCTCTGCACACGTCCCTGTTGTACTCGTTCTTGAAGCGCATGGCGGAGTCCGCTATTATGAAGTGTGTGACTTCTATCGCCGAGCACAGGCCGGTCGACGCGACCGCGAAGATCCCGTAGCTCTTGACCTTCTTCGTGTTGTTGTTGTACGCCCACTGGTTGCCCAGGCTCGTCTGCCTGTCGCCGCCGATGACGACGCCCCTGTCGAGCGATCCGGCGCCGTAGGTTATCGCGCCGATGACCGTTCCCGTGTGGATGGCGCGGCCGTTCTTGAGGGTGTACATGTAGTTGTTGGGGCGCGTGCCGTTGCCATTCTCGGAGCCCGCGATCTCGCACTCGAAGAGCTCCATCGCTTCGGGGGATATCTCGGAAGGCCCCCTGAAATTGTTTATCATTTCCGCGTAAGCCGCCACTCTTGCCGGAAGTCTGCTCAAACTATCGAGTGTGTTGACCGCTCTTGCCAAACTGCTTTGTCCCCCGTTGAGGCTGGTGCGCCGCTCCTTTATAATTTTCACTATTTCAAAAGGGAGCCAATTCGGCAGAGTTCACCAACGAAGGGAGACGAAAACCTCCGGCCGGTTTTGGAAAGAAAGCCGAAATAAAAATAAGTGGCCGTGCCCCGCGCCGGGAGCACGGCCCTGCCTTTGCCTCTTTCAGGCGGGCCTCAGGCGAACCCGGGGAAGGAGTAATCCCTCACTCCCGTCGAGTCGACGAGGACAATGTGGAGGTTCTCCTTATTGAACGTGTCGTTCCCCGCAAGCCCCTCCTGCAGCGCCGTGACAGCTATCTTAGCGGCGTTCTCGACCGAGAGGGGCTCCCCCCTGACGGCCTTCGCCAAGCAGTTGCAGACGCCCCGGGTGTCGCCCCCGTCGGTGCCGTGTATCGCGTATCCCTTGTCGAGCTCGAGCCGCGCGCAGCCGATCTTTTTCCCGACGAGGAACGTCTTGCCGTCCGTCCCCACCAGCATCGCCGGCCCCTTGGGCAGGTCGTGCGGAATGAGGTAGAACATCATCTCCTAGTAGCTCTTGGCGGGGTTCACCACCTCATCAAGGCCTAGCGCTAGGTCCTCCGTGCCCGGAACGGTGTACTTGTGGTAGAAGCGGAAGTTGTCCACCGTATTGATTATCGCCTCCGCTATCTTCGCCTTGTCCTCCTCTTCCGTCGGGAAGACGAGGTATGCGAACATCAGCTGCTCCGTGTCCCCGTGGGCGTCCTCGCCGTTGAATACGGTCGTCTTCATTATCGCCCTGCTCTTCATGGGCGGGAAAGTGTAGGGCCCGGCGTCGCGCCGCCTCTGCTCCTCCTCATTGTCCTCCATCTGCGCCTTGACCGCCATCAGCTCCTGCATCTCTCCAGGATGAAAAACGTGATGGCTTTTTGGAAAACTATACGAAAGTGAAGGTCTTCCCGCGTACGCAAACGTGCGACGGGAAGCCTATGGACTTGAGCGCCGCCGGGAGGTCGCTTTCCGGCTTCGCGTGCGCTATTATCACCTCCCTCGGGTCGCACCCCCTGACGAAGTCAAGGAGCCCCTGGAAGTCTGAATGGTCCGAGAGGCAGAAGGCGCCCTCGCCCTTCACGTGATGCGGCCCGGAGGCGCGCCTGCCGCCCGAGGCGACCCAGCCAGTGAAGACGGCGCTCGCGAAGCCCGCGCGCTCAAGCTTCTGCGCGAGGAGCGTGTGGGAGGCTGAGCCGGGCGCGACAACGATCGCGGGGTCCTTCGACGCGAGGATCCTCCCTGTCCCGTCCCCGCCGAAGAGGGAGAACTTCCCGAGGTCGTGGCCGAAGGAGGAGGCGAGGACGTTCGCCCCGTAGACCTCCGCCTGCGCGAGGACGGGGAGCCCCAGGTCGCTTGCGAGGCGCGTGAGGATCTGCGCCTTGCCGTAGGAATAGCCGTAGAATATGGCCCGCCCCCCGGAGTCGGAGACGAAGTCGCGCACCTCGCGCGTGAGATCCGCCATCCTCGGGAAGGCGTAGCTGCTGGACGCGTAGGTTGTGTCCAGTATCAGGACGTCGCATTTCACGTGCTTCGCGCCGGAGAGGAAGAGCCGGTCGCGCGTGTTGAAGTCACCTGTGTAGAGGACGGTGCCGGAATCCGTTCGGATCTCGGCCATCCTGGAGCCTATCATGTGGCCGGCGTCGTGCAGAGAAACCTGGGCCGGGACCTGCGCGCTTTGGATCGCGAGGCCCGTGCGCGCCTTGGCGAAGGCGATCGTCTCCCTCGATGCGATCGCGGGTGATCGCACGGCTGAGGGCAGGTGGTCGGTGTGCGCGTGCGACAGCACGAACGGCCCCGACGCGCGCTGGGGATCGAGGAGGAAGTCGAGGCCGCCGGACTCAAGCCTGAAGCCGACGCCGCCTCCCGCGGAGATTTTCAGCATTTTTTAGCGTGAAATGAAAGGCTGAATGCGCCGGGCTATTCGGCCATCGGGATGTTGTCGACGAAGAGGGCAGCGAGGAGGAACGGGATCGAAAACGCGCCGGCGAGGGCCGGCCAGTAGACGTAGCCCCACTTCCATATGCCTACGGCGACCCACACTATCGCTATCGCCGCGATTATCCCCAGGAGCAGCCGCTCCTTCTTGGAGAAGGCGGGCTTCCTCCGGCCCGCTCCGTGATCGTGCTCGTGACGGGAATCGTGACGGGGCTGGGGCTGCTCAGCGTGTCCCGGCGCGCCCGCGCTGTTTTCGGCCATTTGCGCATGCAACCCGGAAAAAGGCTATAAAACCTTTTGCGCGCGTGCGTGGGTTATGGGCGTCCAGATGCGCGAGATAATCCCGCAGGAGGCCGTGCGCGCGTGCTCGATAGACGAGTTTGCCGGCAAGATCGTCGCGGTGGACGCCTTCAACGCCATCTACCAGTTCCTCTCGACAATAAGGCAGGCGGACGGGACGCCGCTGATGGATTCCGCGGGCAGGGTGACGAGCCATCTGTCGGGGATTTTCTCCAGGAACTGCAGGCTCCTGGAGGCAAGAGTCCGCGTCGCGTACGTCTTCGACGGCAAGCCCCCCGCAGGCAAGAAGGAGACGATAATGAAGCGCGAGGAGACCAAGCGGGCGGCCGAGGAGAAGTATGAGGAAGCCCTCGAGGAAGGGGACATCGAATCGGCGAGGAAATACGCCCAGGCGACGAGCCGCCTGACTACCGAGATGGTCGCCGAGGCCAAGGCGCTCCTGCGCTCCTTGGGGATCCCGACGATTGACGCCGCCGCCGAGGGCGAGGCACAGGCCGCCTGGATGTGCAGGGAGGGCAGGGCGGACTACGCCGCGAGCCAGGATTACGATTCCCTCCTCTTCGGCTCGCCGGCCCTGGTGAGGAACCTGGGGGTGACGAACAAGCGCAAGATTCCGGGGAAATCCCTGCACGTCGAGGTCCCGACGGAGATCATAGACCTGCGGGCCGTCCTTTCGGGCCTGGGAATCACCCAGGACAAGCTCATCGCCCTCGGAATCCTCGTGGGGACGGACTACAACCCCGGCGGGATAAGGGGGATAGGCCCCAAGAAGGCCCTCGCCCTGCTGAGGAAGGGCTCGGTCAATGAGGCTTTCGAATCCGTTTCGGAGAGATGGACCGCGGGCGCGACTCCTGGCGAGCTGATGGAGCTCTTCAGGAAGCCGGCCGTCGACGAGAAGGCGCGCCCGGAGTTCGGGGAGCCCGACCCGGGGAAGGCGATGGAAATCCTGTGCGAGAAGCACCAGTTCTCGCGGGAGAGGATCGGCGGGACCCTCAAAGCCCTCGAGGAGAGGAGGAAGGAGGCCGGAAGGCAGAAGGACCTTTCCGGCTGGGTCTGAGGAGGGCCGGCGGGAAATGAAGGACGCCGATTACATCCTCGTGATAAGGACCAGCATCGCCCTTGCCCTGTTCTCGGCGAGCCTCGTCTCCGTCTACATCCCCGGCCTGGAAGGCTTCCACAAAATCGTCTTCGTCTCCTTCGTGCGCCTCGCCTCGTTCGCCGGCTGGATGGACATCTTCGTCGGGACGCTCCTCTTCTGGCTTTCCGACGCGATCGCCTGCATGTTCCTCGCGGGCCTGCTCCTGAGGCCGGCGCAGGAAAGCCCTGTCAAGTTCAAGCGGGGCCTCGGGGCGGGGCCTGCGCCGTCCGCCGGCAGGGCCGCCGGCAGAAGCTCGCGCTAGCCGGCTTGCTGTGCGGGTGGAGGAAGTCCCCCCCGCCCCCTCCCCCCCAAGGGCCCCTTTTCTCAGGGGTTTTTCCTCCTCCACCTGTTTGAAGAATTCCCGTAGAGAGAGAGTTCAGCTTGCGGCGGCTGTATTGCGGCTGCTGCTGCTCGAGAAGCGCGTCAGTTTTCCGTCGTGCCTGCCTGCGGGCTTGCCGACAGGCGTGCCTACGCGCCTCCATAGCAATTCCTGTGCTCTTTCCCCTCCCATCTTCGCCGCGTTCCACCTCCTACTTCTCTAGGGGGAATATCCTGTCGAACAGGAAGGCGTTGGCGACGACCAGCGTCACTATGGCGCTGACTAGCAGTCCCGTAGCTGCCGCCACCACATTCATCCCCCGTGGCATATACTCCCCGCAAGTTTAAAGGCGTTCTTGTACCGGCGGTACAACGCGCGGAGGAATCTGGGAGTTCGGACGGCCGATTAACCGGATAAAAGTGACGCGGACCCGGCCCGGTCAGGCGAATTCCTCGTAGAGGTTGTATTTCATGGCGGCATATCCCGATATGACAGCCAAAAGCGCGACGATCCCCCGCAGCGCCGTGGCGGCCACGGGGATGTATCCCGTCTGCTCGGGTATTGAGGAGACGAAGAGGACCATCCCGTTGAAGAAGAGCGTGAAATAGATGAGTATCATGAAGATGTCCTTCTTTGTCAGGCTCACATAGGTCGTCGAGACGACTATCTTCCTGAACACGACGGACGTGAGCATCTTGAGGCCGAAGGCGTAGGCGACGAGGGATGCGACGGAAATCCAGAAGAGGGGGGAGATTGTCGGAGCCATTCCTTGCTTGCGGGCAAAAATAGTGTGTTTTCGTATATAACGGCAGCGCCGGAGGAGGGCGGCGCGGGGCGCCTAGCTGCTGATTTTCGCCGAGGTCTTGATCTCGCCGAACCAGGGCTTGATCTCGATTGCTATCGTCGGGTAGCCTCCGCCCTGCTGGGCGTAGTTGTAGAGCTCCGAGCCGGCCGGGCAGCCCTCGCCGGTGTCGGTGCACAGGCACATCGTCATCCTCTTCCTTATCCGCAACGCCGAGGGGACGGCGGTCCTGTTCCAGGTTATCGACAGGTTGTTCACCGAGAAGCTGATCTTTTCCAGGTCCTCCTTCCCGATGACTATCTTCCCGACGTTCCTTAGCTCCGCGCAGATCTTGGGCCCGTCGTGCCAGATGAGCTCAACAGTGTATGCCGTCAGCTTGTCCTTCTGCAGGTCCGAGAGGCCCGCGGGAGGGAGGCTGGATCCGATGAGGTCGGAGATGTCGAAGTCCGGGATGGAATAGTAGGCGCCGAAATAGAGGATGAAGGGGATGGCGAGGAGTATCGCCGCGATCACGAGGGGCGGCGGGATGAGCTCGCGCTTCACCTTTTTTATCCTCTGGACGAGGAGGTAGGTGCGATCGTCCGAAGCCTTCTGGATCTTGCCTGTGAGTATCGCGTCGCCCGAAAAGGGCGGGCCCCAGGCGTACATCTGGTCCGTCGTGTCGGTGAGGGTGAGCCATCCTCCCCCGGCGTCCGCGACGACGCCCTTCACCCGCGCTATCGCACCCTCAGGGAGGAGGAGCGCCTGGGCGACCTTCGCGGAAATGGACGGGACGGGACGGGCCGCCGCTGGCGCTGCTGCCGGAGGGGGGGAAGGGGCGGCGAAGGCGTCCTGCGGTGCTGGCGAATCGGCCATTATTCAGGGTAGCTTCCGGCCGGGGACATAATTAAGTCTTCCGGAGAATGGGCGGGCCGTGCGAGCCCTGGGCCGGACGGAACAGGCAGAACAACAAGAGCCCACAGGAAATTTTGGTGGTCCGCGGCAGAACATGTTGTGGACCGTTTTCTCGGGGGGAGGGAAATTCGGATTTGTGACTTGTGGGCCTTGTTGTATGATAAGGACAACAGATCACTATAAAAGGTTTTTGTTGTATGAATTATACAACAAAAAGGGCTATTCCGGCTCCGGAGGGCGCAATCAGGAGCTACGGCGGCGGGAAGCTTTTAAAGCAGTATTAACCTTCGTATAGTCGTGTCTGTTAGGGAAAGGGACCCAGAGAGGACGACGTGCACCTTCGTGAGCGCGATCAAGCAAATAACGCCCTCCTACCAGCGGCGGATCCTCATCTACCTCGCCAAGAACCAGGGGCGCAAGTTCACAAACATCCAGATAGCCCACGCGCTGGAAGAGGACAGGAGCAACATCTGGCGCTTCCTCAACGCGATAATAGAGGAGAGCGGCGAGGGATCCATGATAAACAAGCTCGTCGAGGAGGGCGAGGTCTTCTACACCTGGCGCGAGCCCCAGATCACCGTCGACGGTTTCAAGATGTCCGAGATCCTCAAGATCCTGGAGGATCTGGAGAAAGCCAAGGAGGACTTCGAGACCAAGGGGCGGGAGGGGAAGGCCTGAGGATGATCCTCGCTCTCGCGCAGCTTCGCCCGACCGAGATAATCGCGGGCGTCCTCTTCCTCGCGGCGGGCGGCGTGATACTGGCCAAGGCCCTGCACAGGCGCAAGGCAGGGAAATCCCCGCTCGCGCTCACGGTCGCCGGCCTCGGCATCTTCTCCTCGTTCGCCCTCTACGGCATCGCGATATTCATGGGCCTGGGCGACAACCCGTGGTCATCCTTGGCCAGGCGGCGATGTTCTTGGTGAGCTGGGCGATGGCCGAGTCGGTCTTCCTGGGGAGGAACGTGACCGCCTTCCTCTATCCGGTCATCTGCGCGGCCGTCTTCGGCTCGGCCGCGGCGGCGGTCCTCGGGGAGAAGGGGCTCTTCTTCGCCGCTCTCGCGCTCGTCTCGCTCTCGTTCTACTTCAACTCCCTCTACTACGGGATGTCGGAGGAGGTCGGCCGCTGGGCGACGATAGCGAACCTCGGCGCGAGGGTCTGGCTCCTGAAGATATACGCGTCCCAGACGAGCCTCCCGGCAATCGGCATGATGCGCCTCGCGAGGGGCGCGGTCTATCTCGGCTGCGCTTTCTCCTACACCCGCCAGTTCAGCCCGGGCTTCCTCAAGAGCTCCGCCCACAAGGAGGCGATGAAGGGGGCCTTCGGGCTTTAGAAGCAAGGGAGAAATGGCATACTATCCCTGGGTCGATGCCGCCGGGAGCGCCTTGATAGCCATGACTGGCGCCTTCGTCCTCCTGCAGACGGTCCTGCGCTGGAGGTCGTTCTCCAAAGGCATGCGCATTGTGAGCTTCTGCGGCCTGGGGATAGCCGCGTCCTTCCTCTTCTACGGGCTAACCGGGCTCCTGGACTGGCCGGGCCACGAGCTGCGCGAATTCGTCCACATCACGAGCTTCCTCCTGTTCTGGAGCATAGTTACTAGGACGCTCCTGAGGAGGAGGCCGTCGCGCGATCTTATGTTCGTCCTGCTCCTCGCCGGATCCCTCTCCCTGGCGGCCACGTTCATCCTGGGCGTCAACGGCGCCTCGTTCTTCATGCTCGTCTGCCTCGCCCTCTTGATGCACTACAACTCCCTCGTCAAGGGCGCGTCCCTGGAGCTCACGCAAGCCGCAATAATAGCCAACGTCGCGGTCGCGGCGTGGATGCTGGAGGTGTACTCGGAGGTCGCGGGCCTCCCAATCCCCCACGGCGTCCTGGACTTCCTCAGGGCTTTCCTCTACCTGGCGGCGATATTCCTCTACTACAGGCACGTGCGCCCCGGAGCCTTCGTGTCTAGGATGCAGCGGCGGGTGGTGAACGGGGCGTTCAGGATATAGGAGGATGGCATGACGCAGTCCCTGGCGCAGTCGTTCGCATACGCGATCGGGATCATCTACTGCGTCGTCTGCTTCCAGCAGATACTCGTCAGGAAGACGTGGAACAAGAACGTCCTCGTGAAGCTTGCGACGGCGGTCTTCGCCCTGTCCTTCGGGGCCTACGGGGCGATGGGCTTCCTCGGCTGGCCGGCCCGCGAATACAGGGACTTCACCCACGTGTTCCTCGCCCTCTGCGGCTCGGCGATCGTGACGGCAAAGCTCCTGGACAGGAAAAGGGGGTGGCGAGCGAATTCGTGCTCTCGATAGCTTCGGACGCGCTCCTCGCGGCAATCCTCCTCTTCTTCTTCGGCAGGGCCGGCCTCCCCCTCGCCTCGATCGTGGGGATAGCCCACCTCTTCTACATCCAGTCAAGCTACCTCGGGCACCTCCCGGAGGTTGACGCGGCGGTCAGGGCCGAGTTCGCAGCATTCACCCTCTGGATGTTCCTGATTTACCTGCCGGCCCCTTCCGGATGGCTTGATCTCGCGAGGCTCGCCGTGCTCCTCGGGGCGCTCTTCGTGATGGCCGGCAGGATGACGCCCACGCTCCTCAAGGGCGGCCTCCAGAAGCACGCCGTCCGGACTGCGTTCAGGATCTAGTCAGAATTTCCAAGCGACCTTCTCAAGCCGGGCGATCCTTCCTCCCGAGATCTCTATCCCGTCGCGCTCCAGGCGGCGGATCTTCCCGGCCGCCCCTCCCGGGCCCGAATACATCCAAGTGCGCCCGTCCGAGAGGACGACGCGGTAGCAGGGTATCTCCTCCCGGTGCGCGTTCTTCCTCATCAGGGTGCCGACCGCCCTCGCCGCGCCGGGCCGCCCGGCGGCTTTCGCCAGCGCCGCATACGTCGTGACCCTGCCCTTAGGCACCTTCTTCAGGAGCGAATAGACATTCCTCGCGAACTCGTTCCCTTCTTGCGCCATTTCCGAGGCCAAGCTTTTTATCCCGCATAATAAGCCTTGCGCAGGATGGACGACTCGGTCCTGGAGGAGGCGCTCCCGAAAAGACACACGAAGGCGAGCCTCGAGCGCCTGCTGGGGCGACCCCGCTTCGCCTACGACGTGGAGTCGATAAACGAGTGCATAAACGAGCCCGTCTGGGACCTCCTGTCGCGCGGGGGCAAGAGGTGGCGCCCCAGGTTCTTCGAGCTGATCCTCCGCGCCTACAGCCACCCGGAGCATTCGAAGCTCGCAGCGATCGTCGAGATCCTCCACAACGGGACGCTCATAATCGACGACATTGAGGACGGTTCCGAGCTTCGCCGCGGGAAGCCCTGCATCCACAGGATGTATGGGACGGACGTCGCGATAAATGCGGGGAACGCGATATACTACATACCCTTCCACCTCGTGACGCGCTCGGACCTCCCTGAAGGCAAGCGCCTCGGGCTCCTCGAGACATACGTCGACGAGATGATACGCATAAGCCATGGCCAGGGCCTTGACATCTGGTGGCATCGGACGGACAAGTACCCAACTGAAGGGCAGTACCTGCAGATGTGCGCCTACAAGACAGGGAACCTCGCGCGGATGGTGGCCAAGATGGCGGGGCTCCTATGCGACCTGCCCAGGGAGAAGCAGGAAATGCTGGGGCGCTTCGGAGAATCCCTCGGCACGGCCTTCCAGATACAAGACGACCTCCTCAACATCGTCGGGGACGTGAAAAAGTACGGCAAGGAGATAGGCGGCGACATAACCGAGGGGAAGAAGACACTCATGGTGATCTACGCCGCAAAGAGGCTCCAAAAGAGGGAGGCGGCGGAGCTCAAGCTCATACTTTCCGCCCACACGAGGAGCGCGCGCAAGATCTCCAGGGCGATAGGCCTCATAAGGAAGAGCGGCGCGGTCGAATATTCCCGGGAGGTCGCAAGGGAGCTCGTCTCGGAATCGTGGAGCGAGGTCGGGCCCATCATCCCGCAGTGCCCGGAGAAGGCCGAGCTCAAGGGCCTCGCCGACTTCCTGGTGAACAGGGAGCTCTAGGCCGGTTCAGGGG
>DYHY01000009.1:0-21854 GCA_020723935.1 Candidatus Micrarchaeum sp. | reverse complement strand
ACCGGAGGGGACCGGAGGGGACCGGAGGGGACCGGAGGGGACCGGAGGGGACCGGAGGGGACCGGCGGGAAGCATTTTAAACGCCGTCCGGATTCACCTAGTGCAATGGCAAGAGTCCCGGCATCTGCAGGCTTCAAGCCCGAGGACGCGACGGCGTCTACCGTCGCGGAGCTAAGGGAAATGACAAACTACCTCTTCTCGCGCGAGGAGTTCGAGGAGGCGTACGTCACGAGGAAGGGCCTCCCGAAGATGAACCTCGCCGCCATCGCAAAGAAGCTTGAGCGCGCCGACCAGCTCTTCCTGGGGGCTCCGGTGATCGAGAATTTCACGTTCGTGAAGAAGGCGGGCGAATGCCCGGGGAGCCTCCTCATCTACAAGGACCGCCTGATGTTCCACACGACGGCCAGCTACCGCCTCTCGGGCCTCACGGCCCTCGAGAAGGACAGGGAGCTCCTGGGCTTATGGAAAGGCCTCGACGACAAGGCGCGGGCAAAGGGGATGCTCCTGGAGGGAGCAATGGACAAGTTCACGCTGACGCGCCTCGCCAGCTTCAACAAGCTCGAGGTGATAGGCTTCATGCAGGACGTGAAAAGCTGCCTGTTCGGCCTCTCGCTCAAGGCGTTCTAGGGGAAAACGCATGGCAATCAAGGGCAAGGAAAAGGATAAGGGCGCGGAAGCGTTCGAGAAGAAAGGGGACGACTGGTCGCAGCACAAGGGGCACCACCACGGCGGATCCGTCGGCTTCGGGGTGTTCCTTGTCCTAGTCGGGCTCTTCTTCCTCGCCAAGGAGTACGGCTGGATTCCCGCCAGCACCCCCTGGCTCCCGGTGCTACTCATCGGGTTCGGGGCGTTCCTCGTGATAAAGGGGATCCTCGGCAGGTTCTGCTGCGGCTGCTGCTAGAGGGGACTGAAGGGAAGAGCAAGCCAGTTTATTCCTTCTTCTTGGGGAGGCCTACTTCTTTCTCTATCTCCCTGTCGGCCTTCGCCATCAGCTCGTCGACGTTCGCGGACGGGCTCCCGGCCTTCTCGAGGCATTCGAGCTCCAGGGAGTTTATCATCCCATGGCGCTTCTGGTCCATCGGGTTGAACTTGAACGGGCCCCAGCCCTCGCCGGCGCCGGCGCGTAGCTGCGCGAAATGCGCGCGGACCTTCTCCCTGTTCGCGTTGACGGTCCTTATCTCGCCCAGGTCGTCTTCGGGCATCGGGCGATCCTAGGGCTCCTCGGGGATGATTATCCAGGCGAGGAGGTAGGCAAGGATGCCCATCCCGCCCATGAAGACGGCGAGGACCCAGATGAGCCTGACGATTGTCGGGTCGATGTCCAGGTATTTCGCGATCCCCCCGCACACTCCGGCAATCCTTCTGTCGGTCCTGGAGCGGTAGAGCTTCTTTTGCTGTTGCTGCTGATGCGGCGCGCGCGCCGCCTTCTTCTTCCGAGATGGCATGGTGGGGGAAGGCAACCGGCCGGGTTAAAAGGGTTTTTGGAAAATGCGCGCCCGGGCGGGCCCGCCCGGGGTAAAAAAAAATAATTCGGGGCCCTTGCAGGCCCCAGTTCAATAAATCCTCTAGACTAGAGCTGCTGGCGCATTCCCCGGGATCCGGGGCTCTCGAAGCGCCTGCCGCCGAAGCGGCTCCCGCCGCTCCCGCCGCGTCCGCCGAAGGGCCTAGGCGGCCTCTCGACATGGCGGTCGGAGAGGTTGTTCTCCGTGTTCACGGTCTCGATCTCAGCCGCTGCGGGCACGATCTTGCCGTACTTCCCAGGGTTCAGCCTCATAGAGGTCTCGAAGACCGTCACGCGCGCGTTCGTCACGTCGTAGGTCTTCCCCGCCTCTATCTGGTTTATCGCGTCGTCCCAGAGGCTCATAACGATGCACCCTGTCTCGTCGCCGACGAGGAACTCGGCCACACGGTGCGTGCTGCCGTCCATCCTCGAAACCACGTCTTTCTCGTTCTTCTTTTCCACAACCTTCACGGAGGTGTTTATCTCCTTGGAGTTCACACCTATCGTTTCCAGTTTCACTGCGTTTTCCATTTTGCTGCTGTTCACTGCTCGTTTGTTTTGTCGCTCGCTTGTTCCTGCTTTTGTTCAGAAAAAAGCCGCTTGGATGAGTGTCGCCGGAAGGCCTTATTAAGCTACCCATTTACTCTTTTCGCGGCCAATTGGCCGGGTTCTCGCGCGCGAGCCATTCCTTCCCCTTCTCCCCTATCTCCTTCCCGATCAGCCTCCCGAGTATGTCCTCCACGCCCAGGAACGCGTGCTCGCCCGGCACGGACGCTATGCTCGAGCTCGGGATCATCGCCGAGACCTCGCGCGTCTCCTTCCTAGTATCGAAGATCTCGATGAGGACGTCCTCCTCCCCTATCAAGAAGGTGACCGGGCAGGAGATCTTCCCGGCGAAGTCGTGGATGGGCGGAGCGGAGAGGAACTTCTTCTCCGCCTCCCGCGCGTTCCTCGCGCGGAACTTCATTATGGAGATCGGCCCCTTGTCGCCGATGCCGTCGTGTATCCTCTGGGGTATGTCGACGATGAGCGCCTCCATGAAATCCTTGAAGGGCGCCACCCTCCTCACCACGTGGAAGGACATCGGCGAGGAGACGGTTATCACCTGCGATATCCGCGGGTCGCCTGCGGCCGCGCGCAGGGCGACGTAGCCGCCGAGGGAATGGCCGACGACCACCGTCCTCAGGCCCTTCCTGTCTATGAGGCTGAACTTGGAGAAGACGAAGTTGAGGGCGAGCGTGACGTCCGTTACCATCGCGTCCACGTCGAAATAGTCGCGGAATTCCCCGGTGACGGAGTCGCGGCAGGACCTCCCGTGGCCGCGCGCGTCGTAGGCTATGACTATCCTGTCCTCGCGGGCGAGGGAGCGCACCAGCCTGTCCTGGAAGGGGGGGAAGCTTGCGTCCGCCCAGAGGCCGTGGTGGCAGAGGATTATCTCGGAGACTTGCGTCGCGTCCCCGGGTGGGATCAGGTTCCCGAAGATCTTCACCCCTCCGACGCCGTCGAAGGAGAATTCCTCCTCTTGCGCAGCCTTCCTTCCGCCCGCGCTCACCATTGGAACCTCAGGTAGAAGAGGGCCACGGACGCCGCGCAGACGACGGCCATCACCGCCAGGGCCTTGCCGACCCCCAGGGCGAACCGCCTCCCGCCGAGGCGCGCCGAGAAGGCGACGTTCGCCGCGCACGCGCAGAAGCAGCCGACGAGCACCGACACCGCGGCGATCTCCGTCGGTATCGCGCCGACGGACACGAGGGAGGCGGAGGAGACGATGAGCGCGTTGAGGCCCGCGACGCCCGCGAGCGCCGCCGCGACGTAGAGACCCACGCTCCCGAAGCGGCTCACAAGGAACCTGGAGCTGACCGTGAGCGCGAGGAAGAGGAGGGCGAACTCGAGGGCCGAGCGGAACGCGAGGGGCGAGCTCCCCGACAGGTCGAAGGATATCCTCTTCGTGAGGCTCAATGGGGAACGCAGGGAAAGGATCATCCCCAGGGCGGCCGCGACGAGGAGTGGGAGGACGAGCTCGTTGAAGAGGGCCCTGCTGCCGATGAAGGAGAGTGCGAGTACCCGGAGGAGCATCGTCGCCGAGGCGAGGGTGACCGCGAGGGCGGCCCCCTGCGAATGCGCCCTGTCCCTCCCGGCCTGCGGGGCCATCGAGAAGACGACCGCAAGGGACGAGACCAGCCCCCCTATTATCCCGGTGAGGCCGACGCCCATCTCGGAGCCGAAGGTCTTGGTGGCGACGTAGCCCGCGAAGCCCACGCCCATCACGAAGACGGCCATCGTCCAGAAGAGGAAGGGATTGAAGAGGCCCCAGGGGTCCACCGTCCTGTTGGGCATGAGCGGGAGGAAGATGAAGGAGACGAAGCCGAGGACCAGCGCCTCGACCAGCTCCTTTTCCTCGAGCTTCTTCACGACGGACTTGGTGAACTCCTTGGCAGACAGGAGGAACGTGACGACGATCGAGGATGCTATCGCCTCGAAATACATCCCGAGGTCCACGAGGACGCCGAAGCAGAAGAGGAGGACGAAGACGATGCTCGTCGTCAGGCCCGGGTGGCGCTCCCTCCTCGCGCGGGCGTAGTACATTATCACCGCTATCACCGTCGCGAAGGCGAGGCCCACGCCCACGAGCCAGGACGCTCCGAGGGTCCCTGCGAAGAAGGATGAGAAGAACCCGACGGCGGTTATGAGGAGCGACGTCCTGACGCCGGCAAACTTCCTCGCCTTCTCGCGCTCCAGGCCTATCGGCACGGCGACCATGAGCGCCAGGAACAGCTTCCAGAGGAACTGTAGGGAAGATTCGGTTGCCATCCTGCCTTCCGGGGCTCCCGGCGCGGCTTTTAAAGAATGCGCGCCGCCCCCAGAGGAGAATATTAATTAACGGCTGCCTGCGCGGCTAGGCGGAAAGTGGACGCACGGCAGGCGGATTCCGGCAAGAAGGGGGTGGGGGGGCGGCCGCCCCTCGGAAGGCGGCGCAGGGGAACGAGGCCGCCGCCGCAGTGAAGGCGCGCCCGTCGATAACGGACGATTCGGCGAGCCAGCTGATGCTCATGTTCCTCATCTTCCTCTACGTGATCTTCTAGAAGCACGCGATAATCCTGCGCCTCGCCGTGCCCCTCGTCACGGCCGCGGCGGTCTACAGGACGATACGCGCCTCGGAAGGGAAGGTCGGCCACGAGGTCGAGGGCACCACGTGGTGCCTCGTCGCGATATGCATGGGGATATGGCTCGCAGGCAAGATATCGGTCCTCGCGTTCTTCGCGCGGTTCGGGATAATACCCTACCCGTCCTTTGCGGAGATATCCTACCTCGTCGGCTACATACTCCTCACGATCGGCGCCCTCCTCACCATAAAGAGGGTCGAGACGACGCTCCCCGCCGGCCACGTGATGACCTTCACGATAGTGATCCTCCTGATGTCTGTCGCCGTGACGAACTTCGTCATAACCAAGGCGATAACTACGGCCGTGAGCCTCCCGGAGAAGGTCTTCCACATCGGCCTCCCCATCGCGGACATGATGCTCGTGATAGTGATCTTCTCCATCTATTTCGTCTATTTCGGGGCGGGCGACAAGCGCGAGCCGCTCCTCGAGGAGAGCTGGAGCGTCGTCATGCTCGGGATGAGCTTCTCGGCCCTCGCGGACCTGATAACGACGTACAACAAGCTCAACCTCGTGCGCTCCATCTACCTCGTCCTCCTGCCCGGCGTCCTCTACATCTGGTCGAGGGGGGTCCTGGGGATAGACGCGAAAGCCAGGGAAAGCTGATTTTTGCCTGCGGCTGGCAGGCTAAAAAAGGGCGACCGCTCCTGCGGGCCCGGGGGGACTGATCTTTGCATACGGGCGGCTCCAACAGGGAAGAGAGGGGGGAGAGCTGGCGGCGCATCCCCGCGTCCCTCGGGGAGGAGGGGTTCTCGAGGGTTTCCGCCTACCTCAGGGACCGCCCGGAAATAGCGAGCTATTCCGTCGATTCCTCGGGCGTCCTCGCCCGCTTCAGGGACGACGCGCCCCTCTTCGCCCTCTTGGAAATCGAGTCTTACGTGGATTCTGAGGACTGCGCCGAGCGCGAGAGGAGGGCGGCCCTCGAGAAGGCGGAGACGGGCAAGGGGCCCGTCAGGTCGGTCCTCGAGGTCCTCTATTCGCCGAAAACTTGGAAGTCGGCCAGGGACGACCTCAAGGGGTCGCTCGTCTTCGAGGCGATCTCTGCGTATTTTGCCGGCCTCGCCGGATGGCCGGCCGCAAAGAAGCTGGGCCATGTGATGAGCCTGCAGGACGCGGAGATCCTGGCAATAACCCAGATGACTAACGGCATCGGCTTCACCGTCGGGACCCTCGCGGGGATGGGGATCCTCCAGCACGTCGACAAGGAGAAGGACGGGATAAAGAAGTACGACGCGATCGCGCGCGCCGGCGTCCTCGCGATCCAGGCCGCGCCGGCCTTCATAGCCGCGGCTCCGGAATCCTACGCGATCATCCTCCCGATAGCCAACGTGGCTTACTCTGCCGGCCTCAAGCTCAACGCCGTCCTGGACCCGCGCAGGATCTACCACCAGTCCCTCGAGGAGCGCGACTATCCGACGCTCCTCGCGCAGAAGAACGTGATATACGGCCTCGCGAACGGCGCCGGATGGTTCACCAGCCTCTTCCTCAGCAAGGTCTTCGGCGAGGAGGCGGACATCCCGCTGATCGCCGCCGGCACAGTCGGGGGCCTGGCCGCCGGCGTCGCGGCGTCCTACTGCATAAGGTGGGAGGTGCCGACAGACAGGGAGTTCGCAAGCCTCGCAGCCGACCTCGTATCGGGCGAGCCCAGGGAGGAGTACACGGGGCGCCTGGAGAAGGCGGTCGCCAAGGCGCGGGGCGCGTTCAGGAAGCTCAAGGACAGGATCGGGGGGAAGGGGAGGGGCTCCGGGGAGGGGGAGGACGGATCTTCCCCGGCAGGGAAAAGGGGGGCGCGAAGCGAGCCTCTGTTCTGCCCGAGTCTCGAGATCTTCTACGAGGCGGCGTCGCAGAGGGGTTATTCGGAAGCCGAGGCTTCCAGGGAGATATCGAGGTCGTTTGAGGCGGGGAGGGGCTGGGCGGCGGTGCCCTCGGAGGACGAAGGCGCGGCGGTCGTCTTCCTCGGCAGGCCGGGGGAGGAGGTGAGCCTCTGGGAGACGTTTGATCCCGTCTGCTATTCGACGGCGTACGGGAGGGTGAGGCGGGCGGGGGGCGTTTCGGAGGAGGATTCGCGGATCCTCGCCGAGGGCCTTTCGATGTACTTGAGGGCGAAGTACGACAAGAGCGCCGTGCGCTTGGCGATGTAGGAGTCTGGGATGGATTTCGAGAGGATGGACCTTCCCGCGATATCCTACGAGAGGCTCGTCCCGCTGGAAAGGTCGGAGGTGAACCTCAAGAACGGCCGCGTGCAGCGGACCGAGGACAAGGCGAGGACGCTTGGCGCCTACGCGTCGCTCATGAACGAGGCGCCCGAGACGGTGTACGCGGTGACGGAGGCCTGCGCCCAAGCGCGGGACGGGAGGAGCGTCTCGGAGAGGATACAGGCCGTCGCATCCAACATGAGGAGGATCAGGGAGGATGCCGCGGCCGAGGATGACGGGGCCTCCGCGATCAGGTATTCGGCGGTCAGATTCCTGGAGTCTGGCGCCTGACCTGCCCTATCCGCGCCCAGCCTGCGGCCCCTTCCATTTTATGCTGCAGCCTATCGTCTCCGCCTCCGGCTGGGCGACCTTCCTCCAAGCGAGGATGTCGTCGAGGGCGTTCCTAAGATAGCGCGTCATCACGCGCCCCGAATCCTCCCAGTTGTCATCTATCCTGCCGCGGTAGGATAATTTCCTGTCGGGGCCGAAGACGAAGACGTGCGGGGTCTTCTGCGCGCCGAACGCGCGGGCGACCTCCTGCGTCTCGTCGCGAAGGTAGGGGAAGTTGAACTTCTTCTGCCTCGCGCGCAGGACCATCTTCTCGAAGCTGTCCTCTGGGAACGTGCGCTCGTCGTTGGGGTTTATCGCGACTATCTGGACGCCTTTCCTGGCGTAGTCGGCCTGTACCGCCACGATCCTGTCCTCGTAGGCCTTGACGTAGGGGCAGTGGTTGCACGAGAATATCACGACGAGCGCATTTTTCCCCGAAAAGA
The DNA here is from genome assembly GCA_020723935.1 of Candidatus Micrarchaeum sp. Lineage (GTDB taxonomy): Archaea > SpSt-1190 > SpSt-1190 > DYHY01 > DYHY01 > DYHY01. Next base: position 14,224 of record DYHY01000009.1, on the reverse strand, counting down.
GCTCGTCCGAGCCGTGCTTCCTGCCGTCCGTCCCCTTCAGGGAGAACGGGGGGAGCCTCGCGCCGATCGCGAGGGCTTCCGCGCCGCTTCCGCTTTTCCCGAAAACCGGTTCGAAACCTGGCATTGCCGCCCTGTCACCTGCGGCGGCATCCGGTCCCGGCTTTTAACCCTGACTCCCGTTCGACAGCCTTGATGACAGGTAGGCGAGGAGCTCCGAGGAGACGGCCCTCGCCGCGATGTATTGGCGGTCCTCTAGGAGGCGCTTCGCGGATTCGAGGGTCTCGTTCGCCTTGCACGCGTCCTCCGAGGAGCCGGGAAGGCGTGAGAAGACGTAAAGCGCCCCCTCCGCGTCCCCTATCGCCCGCTCGGCGACCAGCCTGTCTGGGGAGGTGAGCGCCGCGCCCGTCGGGGGCACCGCGCCGGCGATTGACGCCGTTCCCCGCATGTTGGAAACGATTATCCCGAAGAAGAGCTTCTGGCGCTCCGGAGCCCAGTCCGAGCCCCTGATCGTCGCCGAGAGGGCGTCGAGGGCCGCGACGTGGCGAGCGAACCGCTCCTCGGCGGAGGCCGGCTTCCTCATCGAGGAGTAGGATTCCATTATGAACGCGTATTCCGCCTGGACGGGTGCCGTCCCCTCCGTCCTGTTGTCCCGGAAGAGCTGGGCAACCTCGGCAAGGCGCGCGTCGGCGTGGTCAATTGCCAGGCCCGCCCGCGCGCCGTCGCCGAAGGTGAAGGCGAGGGCGATGTGCTCGAGGACTAGCTTCATGCCGTAGAACGGCGAGGGGGGGATTATCGCGACACGCGGGAACGCCTCAGAGGAGGAAGCGGGCGCGAAGAAGAAGAAGCTAAGGAGGAGAACGAGAAGCGCCGCCGCGGCGAGGGCCCGGGCCGATCCGGCCGGCCCTTCAGTCCTGCCCTCTCCTTTCTTCGAGGCCACGGGACGGCCCCGCCGGTTTCGATTTAAACCCTTTGCCAACCATTTAATATGCGCGCCCGGCGCCTTTGACGCCGATGGAGTTCAGGAGCTTCAGGTTAGTCGGCGTGACCGACGAGACGGCGGACGTGAAGAGCTTCCGCCTGGTTCCCGCGGACGGCGGACCGCTCCCGCAAAGGCGCCCGGGCCAGTACATCGTCGCCAGGCTGGAGGGCATCGAGAGGTCCTACTCTCTTTCCGGCCCGGTGGACGCACCCTACCTGGAGATAACAATGAGGCTTGCCGGCGCTTTCACCAGGAAGATGTTCGGGAGGAAGGCGGGCGACGAGATCCTCGTCGCGGGCCCGGCGGGGAGGTTCCTTTTCGACGAGGCTGCCCTCAAGGGCGACGAGCCGGTCTTCATCGCTGGGGGCGTCGGCATAACGCCAATAATGTGCATGCTCGCCTGTCTTTCCGCGGGGGGCGCCGGCGCGCCTGCGGCCCTCGTGTACGCCAGCCGCTCGCCCAAGGACATAATATTCAAGGAAAGGCTGGAAAGGACGAGATGGCCTGCCCTGAAGCTGGTCTTGGCCGTCGACAAGGCGGCCCCGGATGACGGATGGCCCGGCCACGTCGGCTTCATAGACAAGGCGCTGATCGAATCCTGCGTTCCAGACCCGGCGAAGGGCAAGAGGTATTACGTCTGCGGCCCGCCGCCGATGGTCGCAGCGGTCATCGGCGCCCTGAAGGGCCTCGGCGTCCCGGTGCAGAACATCTCGCTGGAAGGCTGGTAAGAGGGGCCTCAGAAGGATTTCGTCAGGCCGGCGGGGCTTGAAGCGAGAGGACGCCCTCCACTTCCGCTGCCGACGCGAACTGGCCGTAGGCCTTGTATATTATCCTGCCATCCGCGCCGATGAGGAAATGGGATGGATGCCTCGTGACCCCGTACATCGCAGGGACGCCCCCGCCCAGGTCCAGGAGCGCCGGGCAGGAAAGGCCGTGCTTCCTTGCGAACGAGTAGATTGCGGCCGCGTCCTCCATGTTGTCGTTCACGTAGACGACGGAGACGCCCGGGTTCCCCGCGGCAGCCTCCTTGATGAGCGGCGCCTCGGCGTTGCAATAGGGGCACCACGTCGCGAAGAAGACGAGGAGGACCTTCCTCCCGCGCTGCGCCGAGAGATTGAACGCCCCGCCGTCGTAGTCGTAGAGCCCGAAATCCGGCGCGACGTCCCCGACAGAGGTCCCGACCGCGGCGCTGAGCGTCTCGTTCCTCGCGTACGACGATGAGGGCGCCCCCGGCGCTCCGGACTGGCCCAAGAGGTAGAAGAGGAGTGCGCCCGCCAGGACGAATACTGCGAATGCGGCGGCCCACACGCCGAAGCGTATTGAGATGCTCTTGCGCGGAAGGAGCCTAGATGCCTGGCGCGCGGGCCCGGGCCGTTTCCCCTTCTTCTTCCGCCTCTTCCTGCGCGCTTCTTCCGTTTCGATTTCGCGCGGCCGGCGGGGGGCGTCCTTGTTAGCCATTTGCGGGCCCGCGCCTGTGAGGCCCCTTTTTAATCGTTTTCGCCGGCGCTCACTTGAAGATTTCCCCCGTACCGTCCGACCAGAAGAGGAGGTCAAGGTGCGCGAGGGGGATGCCCGCCTTCCTCGAGAACGCCCTCATCCTCGCCTCGGTCTCCAAGTACTTCCTGCCGGCCAGGCCCTGCTCTAGCTTTCCGGTGACGCCGTGGCCGCGGAGGCGCCTGAGTATGTGGACGTCCAGGATCGCGAGGTCCCTCCCGTAGCCGATGTTCCTCAGGAAGTGGCTCGCCTCCTTCATCCCGAGGCCCTTCACGTTCTTCACGAGCCACGAGCGCGCGGCCTTGGGGTCGTTGAGCGGGATCTTCCCGCGCACCGAAACCCCGCCGCCCGGCACGGCGAAGACCTCCCTCGCGAGGAAGACGAACCTTGACTTGTTGTTGGGGAACCTCACGCCGTAGAGGCAGGAGCGGATCTCCTCGGCCGAGCCGAAGAGCGCGCGGCCCGCCTCGCGCATCCTCCCGATCGCGTCGTCCGCGGCCCGGGCGCGCGACTGGGGTGTGAGGATGCAGAAGACGAGCTCGAGGAAGATGTCCTCCTCGCTCCCCTCTTTCCCTATCCGCTCAAAGTCGGTGAGGCGCGAGGCAATCCTCCCCCGCTTCTCCCGGTACGCGGCCCTGAGGGCCGGGATGCTCGCCTTCTTCTTTTCCTTCCCGGCAGACGGGGATCTGGCCATCGTTTGCGCCGCGCAGGCTCCGGGGACCTTATTTATTACTGCCGGTCCCGCGCGGGCCCCAAAAGCTTCCTCGCCCGCAGGATCTGCGCGAGGAAGGCGTTCTCGTGCCTCGCGTGGTCGCGCAGGCTCCACCTGACAGCCGGGATTTCCCGCTCGACCCGGTAGCGCAGGCCCAGGCCGGGGCGCAGCCTTCCGCAGAAGATCCCCTTGAGCGTGGAGGGCCCGTCGAGCGTCCGGCTTTCCAGCCATTCGCTCCTCTGCGTGACATGCTCCTTCCAGGAGAAAGGGCTGGTCAGGACCATCGATCCGGATGGCGCGAGGAGGGAATCCATCCGCCGGAGCAGGCGGGCGGGCCTCGCTATGCTGTCCAGGAGGTTTGCCGCCGCAGCCACGCCGAAATATCCGGCCGGGAAGGGCGGGTCGAGGGCGTCGGCCATAATGAACACGGCGTTCCCCGGCGGGCGGTAGGAATTCCTCGCGGGACGGCTGGAAAGCTCCCGCTCCCACACGCGGTATTCCACCCTGCCTTCCCTCGCGAAGGAGGCTGCAAGGGCGAGCGCCTCGAAATCCAGGTCAATGCCGACCGCGACGCGGCTCCTCTTGGCAAGCTCGAAGGTGAGCCTGCCCACTCCGCATCCGAGGTCTATGGCCGCAGCATGCGCTCCGTTCTTCGGAAGGGCTCCGCGAAGGGCGCTCCAGAAGCCGGAATTGTCGCCCAGCCACCCCGGCCCGGCGCCGCGCAAGCCCCCCTCGAACTCGCCGTAGTGGGCGTGCAGGTAGGCGGGCAGGGCGCCGCTTGCGACGGATCCCCTGGGCGGCGAGAAAGGCTTCTTCGTTATACAGGGGACGCCCTTTCTTATGGGGTATCTGCGCCCGCACCCCTCTTCGCAGGAGAGGGCTCCTTCGAGGATGTGGCCACCCGAAACCCTCCTTGCGGACGAAAGGGATAGCTTGTGCTGGGTGACGAGGCGTCCTCCCCCGGCCTGCCTGCGGCACGAGGGGCAGACCAGGGGAAGCTCGCCTAGCAGCGTTCCTCGCGCAGTTTTCACCGGCAACCCGTCCGCATCTCCCGTACGGCTCTGCGGGAAAAAGCATATTTATCCCTGCCGGAAGCAGGCCGCCGAAAACACCATGGACGGCGCAGGAAGAATCGCGTTCTTCGAGCTTGAGGACTGGGAGGAGGCGAGGCTGAGGAAGGTCTTCGGCGGGGAGGAGGACGGCGGGGCGCTCTATTTCAGGGAGCCGCTGGCGGAGAAGAACATCGCGCTTGCGGCCGGATGCTGGTGCGTCTGCGTCTTCATCTACTCCAAGGTCGGCAGGGCGGAGCTCTCGAAGCTTGCGGGCCTCAAGCTCGTCGCGACGCGCTCCACCGGCTACGACCACATCGACCTCGCCGCCTGCGGCGAGGCGGGCGTGCGGGTCTGCAACGTCCCCTACTACGGCGAGAACACGGTTGCCGAGCACACCTTCGCCCTCCTCCTCTCGCTCTCCAGGAAGATACACGTCTCCTACGAGCGCACGAGGCGCGCGGACTTCTCCATCGAGGGCCTGAGGGGCTTCGACCTGCGCGGGCGCACCATCGGGGTCGTCGGGACGGGCCACATCGGGCAGCACGCGATAAGGATGGCCAGGGGCTTCGAAATGGAGGTCATCGCCCACGACGCCTTCCCCCAGGCGGGCCTCGAGGAGAGGCTGGGCTTCCGCTACGTGACCCTCGATGAGCTCTGCGCGAGGAGCGACATCGTAACGCTCCACGTCCCGTACAACAAGGAAACGCACCACATGATCAACGCCGGGAGGCTCGCCATGATGAGGAAGGGCGCGATCCTCCTCAACACCGCGCGCGGGGGGTCGTGGACACCGACGCCCTGATAGAGGCCCTCGCGAGCGGGCGCCTCGGCGGGGCGGGCCTAGACGTCCTCGAGGCCGAGGGCTACATCAGGGAGGAGAGGCAGCTCCTCTCGGATTCCGTCTCCCAGGAGACGCTGCGCGCCGCCCTCAAGAACCACATCCTCCTGAAAATGCCCAACGTGATAATAACGCCCCACAACGCCTTCAACAGCCAGGAGGCTCTCGAGCGCATAATGCAGACGACGGTGGAGAACATCCGGGGGTTCCCGGGGAGGATCCTGGAGGTCCTTCCGAAGAAGCCAGCTTGAGCGGGTGAAAAATATTTAAGGGGGGAGGGGGGCCCCGGCTTCGCCTGCCGCCGCTTTGCTGGGGAGCGCGGGCGCGCAAGAGAAGAGGTTTGAAGGAAAATGAACAGCTCGAAGAAATCCACGTCGGAAGGGAAGGTCGCAGGAATCGGCAAGGAGAAGCTCATCGCGGTCGTCCTAATCCTCGCGATCCTCGCGAGCTTCGCAAACATCGCCTACACGTACGACCTCGGGAGGAGGATAGACGGCAAGCCCACCATCATGCAGTCTCTCTCCTCGGCGTTCTCGGCGGGAAGCCGGGGCGGCAGTTACGCGAAGGCTCCAGCCGGAGCCCCGAAGGCCGAGTTCTTCGTGATGAGCCACTGCCCCTACGGCCTGCAGATGCAGAAGGCGATAGTGCCGGTGATGGAACTCCTCGCCGGCAAAGCCGACATCCAGGTCAAGTGGGTGAGCTACGCGATGCACGGCGAGATTGAGATCCAGGACAACATCAGGCAGTACTGCATACAGCGCGACCAGCCGGACAAGTACACGACGTACCTGCGCTGCTTCGTCGGCAGCCTCAACCACGACGCGTGCGTCTCGTCCGCCGGAGTTGATGTGGCCAGGCTCAAGACATGCTACGACGAGACCTATTCGGCTTACGGGGGCAAATACCCGAACTTCGCCCTCGACGGCGCCCTCAACACCCAGTACGGGGTCCAGGGGAGCCCGACGTTCGTCCTCGACGGGCAGGAGATCCAGGTCCAGAGGAGCGCGGAAGCAGTGAAGACGGCGATATGCGACGCCTTCACGACCGGCAGGCCCGCGGAATGCTCCACGACCCTGAGCAGCGCGGAAGAGGCCGCGGGGCAGGGCCTGATAGGCTCCGGCTCGGCGGCGGCTGGCTCGGCGGCGAGCTGCGGCTAGGCGGATACCAGGGCGACGGGGCCCCTCTCAGGAGAGCGCCGGGGCCCCCGGCCTTCCTTTTCCGGCGCGGCCAACCTATAAATAGCGGAAAGCCCGGCCATGCCGGTAATATGCGAGGCAAGCTTTTTTCCCCGGCATCCGACTTTTCCGAGAGGAGCATCTTCCGCTCCGAGGACGTCCTCTACATAGACTTCCTCCCCGACGTCCTCCCCCACAGGGACGGCGAGGCCCACTTCCTCGCCGAATGCCTCAGGCCCCTCCTCTCCGGCCGCGCACCGACGAGCGTCTTCATACACGGGCCCGCGGGGACGGGGAAGACCTCCGTCGCAAGGTTCGTGATGCGGGAGATGAAGGAGACGACGGACGTCCCGGTCGTCTACGTGAACTGCTGGCAGAACGACAGCAGGCACGCGGTCCTCACGACAATCGCCTACGCCCTCGGGAGCTTCGCGCCCCGCCGGGGAACCGCGACCGACGAGATCTTCGAGCGGGTCCTTGAGGGAATGAGGAAGCGCGGGGGGAAGGGGGTCGTCGTGGTCCTCGACGAGATAGACAAGCTCCTCCTCAACGACGGGAGCCAGGCCCTCTACGACCTCACGAGGGGGGCTGCCTTCTCCGGGAAGGTGGGCCTCGTCATGATCTCCAACGACCCGTACATAATGAGGAAGCTTGACGAGCGCACGAGGAGTAGCCTCTCCTACCAGGAGATAGAGTACAAGCCCTACTCCTTCGAGGACCTCAAGGACATCTTCGGCGAGAGGATCTCGGCGGCGTTCGCCGAGGGGGCGGCGAAGGAGGGAGTCGCGGGGGCCGTCGCGCGCTTCGTCAAGGATTCCGGCGGGGACGTGCGCCTGGGCCTGGAGTGCCTCATGCAGGCGGGGCGGCTCGCGGACGGGGCGGGCGGGCAGCTCTCCCCAGAGCACGTCGCCAGGGTCGCGGGCAAGATCCAGAACAGCAAGCTCAAGGGGATAATCGCGGCCCTGCAGGAGAGCTACCTGCAGATAGTCGAGATCCTCTCCGACGGCAAGGAGCGCACGACCGGCGAGCTCCTCGAGGCGTACTCTAGGAGGGCGAAGGCAGACGTCAACGAGAGGACGTTTCGGAACTACCTCATGGACCTCGAGAACAAGTCCATCATTGAGAGCAGGATGAGCGGCAAGGGTCAGAGGGGCCAGACGAGGATAATCACGTTGAGAGCGGCGGAGGCCGTCGCGCGGATAATCGCCGAGATCAGGAAGCAGGAGAAGGAGAAGACAGGAGGAACGAGAAAATGACGATGGAAAACATCCCGGAAGTGAAGGACGAGGAGGGCGAGGGGATACTCGACAAGCTCCCCTACCTCCTCAGGAAGCAGACCCTCAAGGAGGAGATGCCAGAGTTCCAGGAGGAGCGCGAGATCTTCAGGAAGGCGCAGTCCAGCGCCTCGGGCGGCGACACGCTGCACATCGACCGGATCCTCGTCATCGTCTCCGACTGCATCGAGGGGAGGAAGGCTCTCAACACCGCGATAGACATAGCGCGCCAGAACGGGAGCGAGCTCGTGGTCACGTTCTACACCGAGGTGATACCCACGATGAAGGAGAGGGTGACGACGAGCGGCGTGCGCTACAAGTTCATATCCAAGCCGACGAGCGCGACCGGCGACATAATGTTCGTGATAAAGAAGGAGCGGATGGACCTCGTCGTCATCCCGAGCAAGTTCTCCGACAAGCTAGCGGGCCTGAGCCAGGTGACCAAGCACGTCGTGGACACGACCGACGTGTCGGTTCTGGTGGTAAGATAGGCGCAAGACCCGATGGAAATACACGCCGCCCTGCCCCTCGCCATCTTCGCCGTGACCTTCTTCTTCATATTCACGGAGAGGGTGAACAGGACGGTCGCGGCGCTCGTCGGGGGCCTGGCAATGGTCCTCGCGGGCGTGATAACGCAGAAGGAGGCCTTCGACGCGATACAGTTCCCCGCCATAGGCGCGATAATCGGGATACTCATCCTCGTCTCGGTCGTGCGCTCCAGCGGCCTGTTCAGCTACCTCGCCATAAAGGCTGTCAAGGCCGTGAAGGGGAACCCCGCGCAGCTGATGGTCGTCTTCGCCTTCCTCTCGGCGCTCATGGCCGCGTTCCTCGGGAGCACCGCGACGATACTCATAATGGGCACCCTGATAGCCCTCGTCTGCAAGCAGCTCAACCTCAGGATGCCGCCCTACCTCATGGCCTCCGCCATGATGACCTCCGTCGGCGGCGGCTTCTTCCTCACAGGGAGCTCGATAAACATCCTGATATCGGGCGCCGCCGGCTTCTCGTTCCTGGACTTTTTCACTAACACCCTCCCGGTCGCCCTGCTCCTCGGGGCGGGCACCGCGTTCTTCTTCATCCGGTACTTCAAGATAGAGAACAAGCCGGTGCCCGGGGAGATACTCCTCGACGAGAACCAGGCGATAAAGGACAAGAGGAAGTTCTACATATCGACCGCGCTCCTCGCCCTCACGGTCGTGATGTTCGTCGTCGCGGAGTTCGTGGGCCTCACGATAGAGATAGTCGCGATAAGCGCGGGGCTCCTGGGCCTCCTCCTCACGAGCCTCGAGCCCGAGAAGGCGTTCAAGGAGGTGCAGTGGGACACCATCTTCTTCCTCGTCGGCGTGTTCGTCCTCATGGGCGGGATAGAGAAGAGCGGCGTCTTCCACGTCGTCTCGCGGGTGATAGCCCCGATAATGAAGAGCTGCATGGGCCTCGTCTTCCTCGTCTGGACGATGGGCCCGGTCTCCGGGATAATACACGCTCTCCCCATAACGGTCGCCCTGATACCCATAGTCAAGGAGGCGGCGCGCATCGGGGGGATCTCCGCCGCGCCGATGTTCTGGACCCTCCTCCTCGCCATAAACTTCGGGGAGAACCTGACCCCGATAGGCTCCAGCTCCAGCATCCTCGCCATGGGGATAGGGCGGGAGTCCGGGCAGCCGGTGAGCTTCAAGGAGTTCCTCAAGGTGAGCGTCATCGTGACGATCGCGCACCTCGCAATCATAACCGGCTGGATACTCTTCAGGTACCGCTAGCCGGGCCCCGGGGCCGCGCCCGGCGGGGCGCGGGCGGCCCGTTTCGGGCAAGAGTTAAAATATGTGGGCGGCGGAGCCGGGGCGGAAATGAAGCTGAACCTCTCCGTCAAGGACCTCATGAGCACCGAGGTCCTGAAGGTGTCCAAGGGCGATTCCGTCCTCTCGGTCGCGACGAGGATGCGGGACAAGAACATAGGCTCGGCCATCGTCGTCGAGAAGGAGAGGGTCGTGGGGATAGTCACCGAGCGCGACCTCGCGTTCAAGATGCTCCCGGACGGCAGGGACCCGAAGGGGACGGGCGTCGGGGAGATAATGGTGTCGCCCGTGACGACGGTCGACGCGCCCATGGACGTGACGGAGGCGGCCGACCTGATGAGGCGGAAGAACTTCCGCAGGCTCCCGGTCGTGGACGGCGGGAGGCTCGTCGGCATAATAACGCAGACCGACATCGCGGACGTCGAGCCAGACCTAGTGCGCCTCATGCAGCGGCTCCTCGCGGCGAGGGACGAGAAGGGCGCCGGCGACCTGATAGGCAAGTACTACCAGGAGACCAAGGCGAGGGAGGAGTTCGACAGAATAAAGAACAGGAAGAAGAGGGACCCGCCGCAGGAAGGGCGGGAAGGGGCCGCGGCCGCCGGACGGCAAGAATAATAAAGGAAGGATTGCGGGCAGCAGGAGAAGGACAACATGGAGATACTCAGGTACCTTGGCGCGTGGGTTTTCATAGCTATACTGGGGTTCATCCTCGTGGCCGCGATAGGGAAGAAGCTCTTCGGCTGGGGCGGGGCCCCGAAATCCTAGCGGGGCGGCTCCGGTGCCGCGTTTTCAGAGGCTGTTCTTCAGGATCGCCAGGCCCTCGTCGGCCTCGGCCCTCGACAGGTTGAGCGGAGGCCTGAAGCGCACCGACTTGTCGCCGCATTTCAGGGCGAAGAGGCCGTTCTCCAGGAGGCGCGCATAGGTCTCGTCGCGCGCCTTCGGGTCGGCGAGGTCGAACGCTATCATGAGGCCGCGGCCCCTGGCGTTTGAGATCGCTCCGCCTTCCTGAACGTCCCTGAGGCCCTCCAGGAGGTATGCACCCGTGCTCGCCGCGTTCGCGACGAGATCATCCTCCTCTATCGCCTCGAGCATTCTCTGGACGCGCACCATATCTATCAAGGTCCCTCCCCAGGTGGAAGCCACCCTTCCGGCCACCGTGAAGATGTTCCTGGGGTTGTCGTCCACGCGGGTCCCGACCATTATGCCCCCCGTCTGGATCTTCTTGCCCATCGCGACCGCGTCCGGGACGATGCCCATCTGCTCGTATGCCCACATCGTCCCGGTGAGCCCAAGGCCAGTCTGGACCTCGTCCATCACAAGGAAGAACCCGCGCCCGTCCGCGAGGCGCCTGAGCTCCTGGAAGAACTCCGGCCTGAAGTGGTTGTCTCCGCCCTCGGCCTGGATCGGCTCGGCTATCAGGCCCGCGATCCTGCCGCCGTACCGCTCGCACGCGGCCTCTATCTGGCTGACGGCGCGCCTCTCCGCGGCCTGCGTCGCGAGCAGGCCCTCCTCGGTCTCCAGGAAGGAGAGCTTCGGGCTCTCGATCCTTGGGCCAGTCCGAGAAATTCGGGAACCCCTCGTACTTCACCCTGCTCGCGGTGTTGGTGAGCAAGAGCGAATAGCCGCGCCTCCCATGGAAGGCGTCCGTGAGGTGGATCATCATGTCCCCCGCCTCCGCCTTCCCCTCGGCCCTGTTGCGCTCGGTCTTCCAGTCGAAGGCAGCCTTGAGGGCGTTCTCGACCGCCAGGGTCCCGGTGTCTATCCAAAAATAGTGCGGAAAATCCTCCCTGCCGCGACCCTCGCGAACGTGTCCACGAAATCCGCGTAGGCGGTCGTCGTCAGGTCCGAGAGCGTGGGCTTGAGTATGGCTAGGCCCCCGATGTATTGGACGAACTCGGGGTTCGCCAGGCACGGATGGTTGTAGCCTATCGGGCTTGACGCGAACATCGTGAAGAAGTCGAAGTAGTCTTGCCCGCTCAGGGCTTCGTGGAGGTAGGAGCCGCGGCTTTTCGCCGGATCAAAAACTATCCCGGTGTCCTTCAGAAGCTGATGGGCTTCGATTACTTCGTGGACCTTTCCCGCAGGTACGCTCGTCCCTCTCCCCATGAAGGGGCTTGCGGCGCTCTTTTTCAGATTTTCCGAGCCCTTTTGCGGAAACCAGCGTGCAAGTGGGCTATTTGGAGGAAAGGGGGAAGAATAGTGTCACTAAGCCCGGGGACAGGCCGCCGGAAAAGATATAAACGGTTTCGGGAAGCCGCGCGCGCGTGAAAAATACTGCATCACGCGCTTGACAGGGCGATCAAGAGGCAGGGCCTGGACGAATACTGGGCGGTGCCGCTGAGGCTCGCCCTCGGAATCGCGTTCGCCGCGCACGGGTACGCCAAGTTCGCGGGGGGCATCGGGAGGACCGCGGAATTCTTCGGGAGCGTCGGGATACCCTTCCCGGGATTCTTCGCGCCCTTCGTCGCGTCCGTCGAGCTCGCCGGCGGGATCCTCCTGATCCTGGGGATGATGACGCGCTTCTCCTCCCTCGCCCTCGCAGCCGACATGCTCACAGCGATATTCGTCGCCAGGCTCGGGCCCGGCCTCCCCGCGCCGGAGCTCGAGATCGTCCTCCTCGCCGGGGCCCTCGCTCTCTTCCTAGGTGACGCGAAAGTCCTCTCCCTGGGGCGCCTCTTCTGCGAGAACTTCCTCGGATGCAGGTACTACGACGAGGACGAGGAATGCGAGTCCGAAGCCGAGGACGAGGACGTCGGGGACTAGCTAGGCTTCGGGGGAGGGCTGCGCGCGGTCGGAAAAGAGTGGGCCCAATGGGATTCGAACCCATGACCAACAGCTGACTCAGACCGCATCCGCTTGTTTGGTGTGCAGAACACAGCCATATAAGACTGCCGCTCTACCGGACTGAGCTATGGACCCGGCGCATCCTCCCGCCGGCCCCTTAAAAAAGTTCTCTTCCTGGCGCCGGGCGACGGGAAACCGATAAAAGGTGGGGCGGGATGTGGCCCGCATGGACTGGCTCGTCGTGGTCACGCCGGCGTTCGGCATAGCCGCCCTCGCCCTCGCCGTCGCGGTGATAGTTCGCGGGTACGTGGATCTCAGGAGGGTCAGCGGGGAGGCGGGGCGGACGGGCTTCTACGGCTACATGGGCGTCCTCTCCTTCCTCGCGTTCTCCGTGCTCCTGATGCTCTTCACCACCCTGCCCTCGCTCAGGGCGTTCCACCCGAACGTGCGCAGCTCGTTCCTCATGGCGCTCGCTTCCCTCGTCCTCCTCTTCTGGTTCCTCGCGTTCAGGGAGATCGGGCGCATGGGGAGGCCGGCAGAAGCTGCCGCGGTCCGGGCGCCGGCGGCGAAGAAGCGGGCGGTGCGCGGGAAGAGGTCGGCGCGGCGGACAAGGTAGAAGGGCTGCGCGGGCGGGCGCAACGGTTTTAACCGGGGCGCATCCACTAGGAGGATGGCTTACCTGTCGACCGGTTTTTCGGCCGCCCTCGGGGTCCTGACGCTCTGCGTCCTGCTTGCCGCCATACTGACCGCGTTCAGGAACGCATGCAGGCTCGGGGGGATTGTCGGGCGCGCGTTCTACAACGGGGCGTTGGGCACCGGGTTCTTCTTCCTCTTCGGGATCGCGTCGATGGTCCTCAACCTCTTCCCCTACATCCACGACGTGACGGAGGGCTTTCGCGGCCTCATCCTCATGCCCCTCGCGACCCTCACCAGCCTCTTCTGGTTCTTCGCGTTCAGGGACCTAGGGCGCATCGGCGGCGGGGATGCCGAATGGGCTGCGAAAGTCCCGCGCGCGGGACGCCGCCACAAGTAATATAAACGCCCGGAAGGCGCGTCTATCCAACGCTCCTGTCGTCTAGCCCGGCCAAGGATTCGAGCTTCTCGAGCTTGAGACACGGGTTCAAATCCCGTCGGGAGCACCTGTTCTCCCCAGAGAACCGGCACTCTGATTTTTGCCTGCAAGGATCCGCCAAAGTCCGGCTCAGCCGGACCGCCGGCCGCCAGGGGGTCTGCGGACCCGAGCACTCCTCGTTTTTCTCGCCTGCGGGCGCATCCTTCCGGCAAACTTTATAAATTTTCAAGTGGTGAATTATTCGGGGGAACGAGAATGCCTTACCTCGACAATCCGGCTTTTCTGCACGCGCCGGCCGAGCTCACCGCCAAGAGCAGGACTGCCGTCATCAGGAAGCTGGAGGCCGGCCTCTCCAAGGCGGACGAGATGGCGAGGACGGTCCTGGGCCCCACTTACAGGAAGGATGGCATGAAGCCGACCGCCCTCTTCGTTTTCCCGGGGCCGGGCGGCTCGAGCCAGTACTTCGCCTACGGCGAGGGGGACTACCAAAAGGCGCTGGAGAAGGCGCGCGCCGCGAACTCGGCCGGGGCGGACCTCCCCGCTTTCTACGACTTCGGGGAGAACGTGCTCTGCGTGAACGACCAGGACGGGAAAGGCATAAACTTCTACCAGGCCGCGGTCGAGATGACGCACGCCCAGACCGATCCGAAATATTTCGCACTCGCGACGGCGAAGGAGGACTCTGAATACGTCGCGTCGGTCTTCTTCTCCCAGAGCATGAGAGAGGACGTCCAGATAATATCCCTCGGGACGGGGGAGCATCAAGCCCGGCACCTTCGAGGAGGTCTTCATGGGCTTGAAATATGCGGGCGAAGTCTGCAGGATACCAATAGTCATACACACCCACGAGTTCTTCGAGGGGCTCCTCGAGATAGCCACGGGATACGAGGGGAACGGCGGGCGCGAGAAGGTGGCAGAGGAGACCGCGGGGGTGCTGGACGCCTTCGCCGGCATCGCGAGGGCCCCGGATCCCGCGGCCGCGGCGGCGGAGGCCAAGGCCGCGTACAAGGAGGCGATGGCCGCGACCGGCGAGCGAACGACCTTCGCGCAG
>DYHY01000020.1 GCA_020723935.1 Candidatus Micrarchaeum sp. | reverse complement strand
CTGATCGCCGGCGGGACGATCCTCGCGATCGCCGTCCTCACGGGCTTCTGGTTCATGGGGACCTACAACTCCCTCGTTTCCATGAACGAGGGCGTGAACGGCAAGTGGGCGCAGGTGGAGACGCAGTACCAGCGCCGCTTCGACCTGATAAACAACCTCATCTCGACCGTGAAGGGCCAGACCAAGGCGGAGACGGACTTGCTCCTCTCCCTCACGCAGCTCAACACCCAGTGGCAGGCCGCGGTCGGCGCGAACCAGAAGGTGGCGGCCGCAAACCAGCTGGACACAGTGCTAAAGAGCATCCTCGTCGCGCCGCCCACCACATACCCGGCGCTCACGCAGGCCGCAGGCTTCCAGGACTTCAGGGACGAGCTCGCCAACACCGAGAACAAGGTGGCAGTCGAGCGCGGGAGATACAACGACGCGGTCAGGGATTTCAACGCGAGGGTGAAGCTCTTCCCGACGAACATGGTCGCCGGGATGTTCGGCTTTGCGTCCAGGGAATACTTCCAAGCGGCGGAGGGCACGCAGAACGCGCCCGCTGTGAGCTTCCCGTGAATTTGGGCTGAAAAGGGGAAGATTTTCCCCTCTTTCTTTATTTTTCATCTTTATTAAGGCCATTCTTTTTCTCTTTCATCTTACGGCTCTATTTTAAGCCTTTAATGCGAAAGCTTTATACACTAAAAAGGCTCTTTTAAAGTTAAGGTGATAAAGATGGCTCAGCATCCTGGACGAATTTTGAGGAATTTCACAATAATGAAGAACGGGATCGGGCCATCCTCTTACGGGCTCCCGAGCGCAAGCCACGTGATGGGCCAGCTGGGGGCGATAGACAACTACACCGCTGAAATCGGGAGTTACCGGGACCTTAGGAAAGCCAACTCCTACCTATAGGGGCGCAGCGGCAATCACGGGCTGTAAAGCTTGGAGACGTTTAGCCCCACCTGCGCGAGCAGCTCCTCCTTCCCAATCTTCCTGAGTTCGCACATCTTGTCCACCGCGAAGGCTATGTTCGCCGGCTCGTTGGGCTCGCCCCTGACCGGCCCCAGGGAAGGCGTGTCGCTCTCAAGGACGATCGATTCTATGGGCAGAGCCTTGACTAGCTCCTGCTTCTGGCCGCTGAAGACGACGGAGGGCGGGATCGAGAAGAGGAAGCCGGCCTTGGCCCCTTGCAGCGCGTAGTAGGGCCTGCCGTCGAAGGCGTGCATGAGGACCTTCCCCGCGCCCTCGCTGATGAGCTGCCCTACCGCGTACTTCCCCGCGCTCCTCGAATGCACCGTGAGCGGGAGGGCGAGCTCGCTAGAAAGGGAGATCATCGCGGAGAAGGCGCGCCTCTGCGCCTCCCTGTCGCCGTTGTGCATGAAATCCAGGCCCGCCTCCCCGATGCCGCAGAGATCCTTCGCGTTTTTCCTGATGAGCTTGGCCCGCCTCTCGAAGGCCGCCACCTCCCCCGGATCGTCCGGGTCCAGGCCGAGGGTGACGAGGACCTTTCCAGGGAACCTTTTCGCGAGGGAGAGGCTCGCCTCGAGGCCCCCTTCGTCTAGGGCGGACGTCACGAACCTGCCGATCCCCGCGGCCCCGGCGCGCGAGATCTTCCCCTCGGCGTCCTCCAGCATCGCGAGGTGGCAGTGGCAGTCCGTAATCGTCGTCGTAGCGGCCATGTATGTACCAGCGCCTGTAAGTTCCCACCAGAAAATATATAGATTGGCCGGGCGCCTGTGCCGCGGCATGGTTGACGAGGAGCGCGAGGAGACTGTCTTCCGCCTAATGGAGAAGCTCCTCAAGTCGCCCGCGCGGCGCGCGGAGCTGGAGAAGAGCGGCTTTGACAACTGGTCGCCCTCCGAGACGTCCCAGCTCCTCGGCGCCCTCCTCTCCGCGGAGCTGCTCTCCGAGAAGGAGGGCACGATTTCCGTCGCCGACAAGGGCAGGTTCTTCTGGAAGCGCGTGAGGCGCAAGCGCCAGGGCTTCGTCTGAGGCCTGCTGGGAAGTTTTTTTAAACAGGTTACGGAACGCGCCGCCATGTATGATCTCGGCCCGGAAGAGCGAGGCGAAGCGAGGGGCCGCCTCTACCAGGATTTCCTCCTGGCTGCGGCGAGCGAGCCCGGAGGGGAAGGCGCCGTCTTCGGCAGGGTGTTCTCCTACGCCTGAGGGGAGTTCGAGCACGAGCCGCGCTCCGTCCCCGCGTGGGCCGACTATATCTCGGGCCTCACGGAGGCGGGCATGGCCGACTTGACTTGGCTCAGGGAGCAGGAGTCCCCCAAAACGATGCCGTGCGCGCCCTGCGAAAGCTCGACCAGATTGTGCGCGCGGCGAACAGCGCAAGCGAAGCCGTCCTTTCCTCTTATCTGGAATAGGCTTCTAGCTCCCAAGAAAACAGGCTTTTTGCGCACATAGCTCAAAATAATGGCTTAAACAAGTTCTCACAAATTGAGTTACTTTTTATTTGACCGCTAAATAGTTATTCTTTTAAAAGAAATACGAAAGACTTTTAATAAGTCAGATTACTTACTGTTAAGAAGTGATAAAAATGGCATCCTACAAGCAGAACAAGTCGCAGATATTCACGCAGGGTGGCAGGAGGTTCGTGCGGCTGCCCAACAGGAAGACATTCCCGCTAGTCACGTACACCGCCAAGGAGCTTGCGGGGACAAACCTCCCCGCCGGGGACTACGCGGTGATGAAGGACGGGACGAAAGTGCACCTGGCGAGGCTCATGACTCGGAAGGGGGGACAGAGCGGGAACGCGCGGTTCCCCGAGCCGGAGGGGCTTTCCGGGAGGAGGTGGGAGTCGGCCTCGTGTATGACCTACACCGAGATGGTCACGCCGCCCGCCGAAACCGCCGAAAGAAAGGAGCCGTGGATAGTCAACCTGGCCGGCAACCCCTACTTCCTGGCGCTGGACGGGCGGACGCTCCCGGTGATTGACGTGGGGGCCGACAACATGCCCCTGGGTTGTCCCTCCCTCCCTCCCGGGAAATACGTCGTTTCTCCGGAAGGGGAGTGGGTCTCCCTTCTCGTCGCCGGAGACTACTACGACGACCGTCCGGGAGCGAAGAGGAAAACCAGGGAGCCCATAATAATATTTACCAAACAAAACATCTACGCGGAGTTCGACGGGGCGAGGTATCGCGCCTTCCAGACGCCCGAAGGCATCCTAATCGACGTCATATCGCGCTTGACGGGGATAAAGTACTGCGTTGATGCCGACCGCCTCATGCGCACGCCGGACTTAATGCCGACCGGGGACATTGAGCAGCCCAGGCAGGCCCTTCTGAGAGAAGCCATCGCGCGCACGCCAGAGGAGATAAGGAAGAGGCAGGCCAGCTACGTGGCGGGAATTAAGTGATCCGGCGGTTTTCCCCTTCTCTTGCTAGAACCCGTACTCTGACTCCATCTTCCTCTCGAAGTCGGGGAAGGACGAATAGTGCTCGGAGCGCATGCCGAACCTCCTGGCCGCCGCCACGTTCTCAGCCGAGTCGTCCCAGAACAGGACCTCGTCTTTCTTCAGGCCCGGCAGCCTCTTTTCTAGGAGCGCGAAGGCCTTCCCGAAGAATTCCTTCTGCGGCTTCCTCGCCCCGAGGCCCGCGGAATGGAAGAACCCGTCGAAATCCCTCTCGGCGTTGAGGACCTCCGAGAGCCTCGCCGCCCGGTGCCTCTCCTGGTTCGATGCGAGGGCGCAGAGCGTCCCGCCCGAGCGTAGCTTCCTCGCGAACGCTATCGCGCGCGGGTCGGTCATTATCGAGGAGAACCAGTATTCCATGAGGTGGTTGACGCCCGCCTGCCAGCCCCACTTCCTCATGTAGGGGCGTATCCTGTCCCTGAGGTCGGCTTTGCCAACGACGCAGTCGGAGAACTCGTTCTCGAAGAACGCGAGGACATCCTTCTTGGGTATGCCGTGCTCCCGATGGAGCCTCTCGCTGAAGAGGTGGCTCTCGACGACGAGGACCCCGTCGACGTCTAGCATCACCGCGCGCGGTTTCTTAACGATTGCCCGTCCCTTCTTGGAGAGTGCCATCTCCCCCTTGCCTCCCACGTGCCGTATTTATCATTTGACATGGCCCGCCGGCAAAAGAACATTTAAAGCCGGGAAAGCCGCCAATTGCCCAAAAAGCCAGCGTGACAGAGCGGCCATGTGCCCGACTGCAGATCGGAGGAGCCCGGTTCAACTCCGGGCGCTGGCTCTCCCTGCAAAGTAGAGAGCTAATACTTTGTTTGCAGGGATCCTCTGCGGAGGGCACCTTTTCTATGTGAGGTGCGAACCCAGCTCCACCTGCAAAGTTAGTTTTCTATCTCACGCCGTCGCTTTCTTCCTCCGATCAGCCCTTTCTTGTACTGCTTTATCAAGAAGGTCACGCTCGGACGTATGTCTTGATCCTTGGAATAGGCTTCCAAAACGGAATAGTACTCCGCTCGATCCTCCAAGGTTATGTTTATCGGCGGATAGCTGTTCTTCAGGAGGACGAAGTTGAGAAGGAGCCGCCCTACTCGGCCGTTGCCGTCGGCGAACGGGTGAATGTGCTCGAACTGGTTGTGCACGATCGCTGCAAGGACTAGAGGCCTGAATTTGGTCTGGTTCTTCTCGTACCAGGAGACAATTTCTTCCAATAGACCCGGAACGTCCTTTGCCGGGGCGCCCCGGTGGACTATCCCCTTTTTGGCGTTGGTTATGACGACTTCAGACCGCCTGATCTCCCCTGCGAACGGTTTGGAGCCGGAAAAGCACAGCCTGTGGAGCTCTTTTATGAGGGACAGCGAGATGTCCTTTTCCCTGGTTTTCCTGACATATTCTAGGGCCCTCGCAACCCCCGCCGTCTCAAGCTCGTCGCTATCCGCGTTCTCCTTCAGAGGAGCTTCGAGTATTTCCGGGACCGCTCTCCGCTCGACTTTTGAGCCTTCTATCGCGTTGGTGTTGTAGACGAAATCCTCCGTAAACTTCCTCCAATCCGCCCTGTCCAGGTGCCTGACTGCAGATAGTTCCCCTTGCTGGTTGAGCCGCTCCAGCTGGCGCTTCGTTAGGGTGAAGAGGAAGACAGTCGTGTTTATCTCCTCGAGAGCTTTCCCGAATTCTTGCCTTGTCCTGCTGACGGCTTCGGAGAGTTTCTTTCCATTCAAATCGATCCCCACGTACTTGCGTAGCTGCCTCACCCTGCCCTTTTCGCGGTAGGAGTGGACGAGATAGTATTTCACCGACCTGCCAACCTTCCTCTTTTCGAGGTACATATGTTCCATTAGGTGACTACATTTAATATGCCTTTCCCTTCCGTAGTCACATGGGAGAAAAACGCGTCTATGCACACATTCTAGGGCTGATTATAAAAATACTTACAATGTATTGACAAAGTAAAGACAGCGAATTACCACGAAAGCAGACAAACCTGTCTAGGTGGCGCCGGAGGAGCGCCGGCTCCACATACTTTCCAGAGTTTTTGCCGTTACTCCAACGCTTCTTCCTGCTACCTCGGGGACACTAGGTAGAGGTAAGCCGTCGCGTCGTGCGGCCGGCGCGTGCGAAGGGCGCCTAAGAAGGGCCTGAAGCCCGCCGGGGAGTCCGGAGGTGGCTTCGTCTAGCGGGCGGCAGAGATCCGAGAACGAGTGCGGATAGTCGCCCGCCAGGGGCCGGGGCGCCGCGCAAGGCGGCAAGAACTATGTGGAACCATGCGGAACCATGCGGAACCATGCGGAACCATGCGGAACCATGCGGAACCATGCGGAAAGGGGAGCCTGACTTTCCTATTCGACCTTCACGATCGTGGAGCCCATCTGCGCGACGCAGTCTCCTCTCTCGCAGTACGTGGGCGCGGCGACATCCTTCGGGCAGCCGTCCTTGGAAGGTCCATCTCGAGGCCCTCGACGCATGTGAAGCACCGATCGTCGTAGCCCGCCTCCCCCTCGATGGCGAGCGAGGCGACGCGGTAGCAGGCATGGCACAGCTTGTCCGACGAGAGGCCGCAGCGGAAGAGCTTGCTCCTGATGAGGCAGTGGCGGTCGTCGGAGGCGCACAGGCTTTCCGCGTAGGCGATGCACTGCGCGTCGGCGGAGCACTTTGTTCCTCCACGGATCGTCGTCGTGGTGGAAGAAACCGTCGGGAGCGGGAGCGGAAGGGAGGCTGTAGGAGAGCTTCTCGACCCGCTCGTCAACCTCGGGGTCTCGTACGTGGAGATAACCCGGCACGTCCGGCGCCCCAGCAGGGGGAGGAGGAAGCCGGCGACGGCGGGGGTGGCCGCAATTGTCTGCGCCCGCTACGGGGAAGTGGAGCCCGTCCCGCACGTGATATGCGCGGGCGTGACGAGGGAGGAGACGGAGGAGCGGCTCGTCGAGCTCTCCTACATCAGCGTTCAGAACGTCCTCGCCGTCAGGGGGGATGGCGCGACGGCGAGCGTCCCCCTGGACTTCGCGGCGGTCCTCGCCTTCTGCGTCCTGATGGTCTTCGTCGCTTCGCTGGGCCCGCGCAAGATCCTCGAGTGAGGGATCCTCCACCCCCCGGGCACCGAAGGGTTTATCAGCCAGGGCCCCACCCGGCCGGGATGGAAAAGCTGGGGAAGCTCACGCCCGAACAGATGGCGGTCCTGCGGGAGGGGGCGACCGAGCCGGCTTTCAGCGGCAAGCTCCTCCACAACATGGGGGACGGGACGTACCGGTGCGCGTACTGCGGGAGCGCCCTCTTCTCCTCCGGCGCCAAGTTCGAGTCCGGGACCGGCTGGCCGAGCTTCGATTCGCCGATCTCCCCCCGGGCAGTCGAACTGCGCCCCGACACCAGCCACGGGATGGCGCGCACCGAGGTGCTCTGCGGGAGATGCGGGAGTCACATCGGCCACGTCTTCGACGACGGGCCGACGGAGACGGGGAAGCGCTTCTGCATGAACTCGTGCGCGATGGATTTCGAGGGCAGCGGCAAGGAGCGGGAAACTGGGTCCAAGGCCTCGCGCTAGGATGCCTCTCCGCCCGCCGGCGCGACCCGTCTCCAATTTATATGAGGACGCCCTCCGCCCTTCCGAGCGATGCATCCGGCCCTCGTCAACCTCCTGATCCTGGCGGCCTCCCTCCTCATCCTGGCGTTCTTCTCGGAGCTCACCGTGAGGAACGGCGTCAAGTTATCCAAGCTCCTCGGGATAAGCGAGCTCGCCATAGGGTTCATTCTGATATCGGTCCTCACGAGCCTTCCCGAGCTGATGGTCACCATAAACTCCTCCGCCGCCGACAAGCTCGGCCTCTCGGTCGGGAACATCTTCGGCTCCAACGTCGTGGACATAGCCCTGGTCCTGGGCCTGGGCTTCTTCCTCTACCCGAAGGTCCTCAAAGGCAAGCAGGCCGTGAGGAAGATATCCTCCGCGCTCCTCCTTACGTCGGCGATAATGATACTCTTCCTCCTCACAACCGCCCTGAGCAGGCTCATGGGCCTCGCCCTGATAATCACGTTCTTCTATTTCTGCTACACCCTCATACGGCAGAAGCCCAGGCTCCATGAGGCGGAGGTCCTGCATTCCGGGCCGACGGAGCAGATAGTCTCCAAGATAAGCAGGCTCCACATGGGCGTGAGGCTCGTCTTCGAGGGATCGCACCTCGGCGCCAAGGCCAAGGAGACCGCAACCGCCCTCCTCGTCCTCCTCGGGTCGACGGTCGGGATCATTGTCTCCTCTGGGTTCGTTGTCTCCTCAGGAGTGGGCCTTGCCGAGTCCCTAGGGCTTGCCAAATCGATAGTCGGCGCGGTATTGGTGGCCTTCGGAACTTCCGTCCCGGAACTCTCGGTCGAGCTCGCATCGCTCCGCCGCGGCCACATAGGCCTCGCGATGGGGGACGCCATAGGGAGCACAGTAACTAACATCACGCTCATCTTCGGGATAGGCCTCCTGATATCGCCCGCCCCGGTGATAGTCTCGTTCTTCCCGAGCCTCTTCCTCTTCATGCTCCTCACTAACCTGGTCTTCTGGAACTTCCTCTCGGGCCAGGAATTCGGGAGGAAGCAGGGCGCCATCCTCATCGCCATCTATGCGGCGTTCTTGGCGTTCCTCTTCGCGGAGCAGATCTACGCCCTGAGGGCGCCCCTCCTTGCCTTCCTCGGCGGCCTCTTCTGAGAAAGGGCCGGCCGTCCTCTCCTCATCCGGTTTTTCCCCAACAAGAGCGAATCCATTAAATGCCCTGTCTTCCGGATGTCGGATGCTGTGGACGCCGACCGCGCTCCGCGGGAGCTTCTCCTGCTGCCCGCGGCCGCCTGCGCGATGGCGATCCTCCTCGCCCTCCTTCCGGCGCCGGCGCGCGCCCAGGCGTTCGCGGACAAGGCGTTGTTCGCGATACCACCGGCCTCGGGCCTGGAACTCCCCAAGGACTGGAACCTCGCCCCGTTCGAGAGGAACGTGACAGCGGCGGGGAGGACGTTCCTTGTCAAGGGCGACTATTACTCGGTCGTGGTCTGCCCAAGGCAATACTGCTCCGGGGACGGCTTCTGCTACTGCCCGTTCAACTCCACCGACCTTCCTGCCGAGGTCATCGCGTCCGTCCTCTCCTCGGCCAGCCTCAACATCTCCGAGAAGGAGTCCTCCCAGATAGCCGCCCTTTCCACCCGCTCCGGAAGGCTCTTTTTCACGGACAAGCCTTCGTTCTCCTTCCTCGGGATCACCGCCGGCGGGTCGAAGGACTGGTCCAAGTCAAGCGGCTTTTCCGAGGAGCTGGCCGCGGTGACGCTCCCCCTCGCGATAGGGAGCTGCAAGGAGGCGAGGATCGTCCTCCTGCGCATGTTCTCCAGGAACATAATATCGCTTTCCGGGACCTCCCTTTGCCTCTACTGAGCCCGGGAATCGTCCGGGAAGTCCCCAACAAAACAAACCGGCTTAAAAAGCGGCCCGGGCGATCCGGCGGGCATGGAGCACGCAGCATCCCTTTCAAACCCGTCCTCCGCCGCCACCGCGGCGACGACCTTCCGCGCGCTTTCAGGGAAGACGCGCCTGGAGGTGCTCTCCGTCCTCTCGGACGGGGAGAGGAACCTCGCCGATCTCAGCAGGCTCGTCAAGAAGAACAAATCCACGGTCCTTGAGCACGTCCAGCTGCTCGTCGCGGCGGGCTTCCTCGCGAGGAAGGAGGAACCCGGAAGGAAATGGGTCTTCTATTTCCTCACCGAGAAGGGGAAGGAGGTCGTCGACGGCAGGACCAAGGGCGCGGCGTTCCTCTGGGGCGCGCTCGCATCGCTTGCCGCGGGCGGCTATTTCCTCTTCAGATCGCTCTTCCCTGCGGGCGTGGAGAGCGCCCTTTCGCAGGGCGCCGCACCCGCCGCCGAAGCCGCCAAATCCGCCGGCGCGCTGCCGCTCGCAGCCTCCGTCCTAGACATCGCGGCGCAGCCTCCGGCAGGGGCCGCCGTAGCGTCGGCATCCTTCAGACCCGAATACCTGGCGATACTCTTCATCGCGGTCGGGCTTCTCCTGATCGCAGTGAACTTTTTCATGAAGAAGCGGATCGAAGAGGAGGTAGAGCGGATTTAGGATGGCAAACGACAGGCGGGCAATCGAGGCGAAGAAACTGAAGATGGCAAGCGAAGGCCTTCGGACCGCCAGAAGGCGGGCGAACGCAGGGGCGATCGTCGTCTCCGCGCTGCTCGTCGTAGCGATAGGCCTCGGGGTAATGGACCTCTCGGCGAGGCGGCCGGGAAGCCCGCTCTCTCCTTCGTACGCCCCCCTCTCGATTCCGGGCCTCCCGAACCTCACGGGAAGCCAGGAAGTGAGGAAGTTCAGCGGGATCGCGGAGCTCAGCGCCTTCCTCTCCCAGGCGTCCGCATCTTCGCAGTCCAGCTCCAATTTCAGGTCCTTCGGCGGGGAATTGATGGCGACGGGAGCAATGAAGTCCGCCGACTCCCTGGGCGCGCCCGCCCCTGCGGCATCGGACTACTCGCAGACGAACGTCCAGGTGGAGGGCGTCGACGAGGGGGATTTCGTCAAGAACGACGGGAGTTACATATACGCGATTTCGGGCGGCGACCTCGTGATAATCTCGGCATACGACGCATCGAACATATCGCTAGTCTCAAGGACGCCCCTCAGGCCGCCCGCATCCGACATGCAGAGCTATTACTACTATTACGGATCCGGCGGCCGGGCGCTGTTCCTTGACAAGGACAAGGTCGTTGTCTTCGTGGACGGCTCGGAGCGCTCCTACTACTTCCAGAAATACGACATCGTCCCGCAGGAGACCTACCGGCCCGTGACCGAGGTTCGCATATACGACGTCTCCGACAGGTCCCGGCCGGCCCTCGAGAGGAACTACACCGTGACCGGAGGTTACTACGAATCCAGGCTCATCGGCGACAAGGCGTACGTCGTGACCCAGGAAGGGACTGGATACTTCCCCTACGTCAACGAGCCCCTGGTCCTCGAGGGCGCCAGGGGGGTGGCTCTGCGGCCCGACGTATATTACTTCGACAACCCCGAGGGGAACTACAACTTCAACACGATAGCCTCGTTTTCCCTCTCCGACGGCTCGCTCGTCGACAGCAAGACGTTCATGCTCGGCTACGCGGACACGCTGATGGTCTCGCAGAGGAACATATACGTCGCATACGAGCGCGCCCGTCCCTGGTGCGGGTGGTGGAGGGGCTGCCTCTTCTACGGCGGCGGGGCCGAATACGACAGGGACAGGTTCTACGCAGTCATCCTCCCGCGCCTGACCGGAGACATACGCTCCCGGATAGAGGCCATAACCTCCGGAAGCGGGACAGAGGATGAGAAGTGGCAGGACATAACCATCGCCCTCTCGGGCTTCTACGAAAGCCTGGCCTCGGACGAGTCGCTGCGCGCGCAGTACAACTCGGCGCTCTCAGGGATAACGGTGGCCCTCGAGGAGTACGACACCAACAAGGCCGTCGGAGACGCGAAGACGGTCGTGCACAGGATAGCCATCGACGACGGAAGGATCTCCTACTCGGCGAAGGGCGAGGTCCCCGGCCGCCTGCTCAACCAGTTCTCGATGGACGAGGACTCCGACGGGCGCCTGCGCCTCGCGACGACCGTCGACGTCTGGATGAGGAAGCAGGTCCAGTACAACAACGTCTACGTGCTGGGCGCCGACATGGCGACCGTCGGGAAGCTGGAGAACGTCTCGAGGGACGAGCGCATCTACTCCGCCCGCTTCCTCGGCGACAAGCTCTTCCTCGTCACCTACTACCAGGTCGACCCTCTCTTCGTGATAGACCTCGCCGACCCGGCTAGCCCCAGAATCCTGGGCGAGCTCAAGATCCCCGGCTACAGCGACTACCTCCACCCGGTGGATTCCACTCACTTGATAGGGATCGGCAAGGAGACCAAGCAGGACGAATACGGCCGCGAGCTCGTGCAGGGTGTCAAGGTCGCGCTCTTCGACGTCTCGGATTATTCCAACCCCCGCCTTTCGGACTCTGTTGAGATCGGGCAGAGGGGGAGCGACAGCGCGGCGCTCCACGACCACAAGGCGTTCCTGTTCTCCAAATCCAAGAGCCTTCTCGTGATCCCGGTGACTGAGATAACCGGGTCCGAGCAGATAGGCCCCTACGACTACAAGTACGGGGTCTGGCAGGGCGCCTACGCGTTCAGAGTGAACTCGACGTCCCTCTCCCTCCTCGGGAAGGTGGAGCACAGCTCGTCCTCCGAGCCCTATTACTACTGGAACTACGACGCGGCTGTCCAGCGCGCCCTCTACATGGACGACGTGCTCTTCACCCTCTCGCCCAGGTTCGTGAAGGCGAGCCAGATAGCGGACGGCCTCCCCACGATAAGGACGGTGGCGCTCCTGCAGGAGCAGCAGAACCGGGACTATCCCCACCCCCTCCCGATGGTTGCGGAGGCCGGCGGGGCCTCCGGCGCGCCCACGGTGAAATAGCGCGGGGGCGATCCGGCGCAGGGACCAAACATTAAAAAGTGACCAAATCAGCCGCATCGGAAGTCACTGTGAATGTCCCGGGGATAGGAAACGTCAGAATGAGGCGCGCTTATCAAAGAGCCCTCATTCTGCTCATTTTCCTGTCGTTCTTCCTGGTTCCGGGCGCTTTCGCGGCGACGAACGTCACATCCGTCGCCCCTGCCCACAACAGCTGGACGAATTCGAGCAACAGCACCTTCCAGTTCTTCTTCTAGGGGAACGACACCAACAACACGAAGCTTTCCTGCAACCTCAACCTTGACGGCGTGAACCGCGGGGTAAATTCCAGCGTGAGCAACGCGACCGTCTCCTACGTCTTCTCCAACGCGCAGGGGAACCATTCCTGGACGATAACGTGCGCGAACATCACGAGCGGCACGTCGGCAAACAGGACCTTCGGCTACGACGACGACGCCCCGCTAGTGGATTTCGTCTCGAGGGTCCTGGCAGACATAACGAGCACAAACCTTTTCGGCACGGTCCTCAACAAGACCTACAACGTGACCGACGCCCTCTCGGGCCTGAGCAACGCGACGATACTCGCATACGCCAAGACCAACACCACCACCACCTCCTCCTCCTTTACCACCTGCACCAGTTCGACGGGACGGAAAGCAGGTACTATAATATCGGCAGAAAGTTTTTAATATAAATTGAACTTTCTTATTTGTTGAGGGAGGTGTTCATATGAACTTCAACCAATCAATTCGACAGTTTAATAGCTAATTTTGTAAATAATTGAACATTTTAGGCAGCAGAGATTTGTTCGAGAATGTCTTTCGCAAATGATACTGTGCGGCTGGCAGTGTCCGAAGCAGCCTGTTGGACAGTGCCCTGCGTGCTGGCTTCCAGCATTGCTCAACAGGATTGAGTTCAGGAGTGTAGAGGGGGAAGTAAAGCACCCTGAACGTCTTTCTGTTAGCTTTCAGAAAAGAGGCAACCTCGCGCCCCCTGCCTGTGCCAGGGAGCGCTGTCGAGTATCAGAAAAACTCTGCTTCATCTTTTCTGCAGTTGTCTCAGGAACCTCACAAAACGGCGCTTGGTCTTCCGCTTGCAGAACGAGAATACAAATGCTCTTTGCGACCGGGCGCCCATTACACTGATTGAATCCTGCCTGAAGTTCATGTGCGCGACAGGCCTGCTCCCCTTCTGCGCCCATCCCCTGCTGAGTATTGGGATGAGGCCAAAAGTTGCCTCATCCTGGCATGCAACTACGAAACCTTTCCTGCGATGATTGCGTGCCAGCCTGGCAGCTTTTTTTAAAATCATCCTTGCCTGCGGAGTTGCCGCCGTGTAATGCCTGTTCCTTGGCTTCTGCAATGAGAATCCCGCTGCCTTGAGGATTAACCATGTGTGAGAATGCGCGTATTCTACTCCGTATTTCTCCCTTATGAATGCTCTCACCTCTTTTGTAGTCCACAGACCGGACTCGTTGTTTGGAGGGCCCTGCCGCAGCCTCTTTGCAAGGCTTTTGCGCTGCGGCAGCGTCAAGAGGGAGGGCCTGCCTTCCTGCGTTATACTATCTTTCCCTTCACTGCCTCTCTCGTCAAAACGCCTGAGGATTTCATGGCTGTCCTGCGCTTCATGCTCACCCTTGCTGCAACATCATCAAGGCTCCCGCCTTCCTTGCGGCAGATTGCACAGAGAAGGCGCAGCTTTGGCTTTGTCTTTTCCTCTGAGGAGTAAAGCTGCTTGAGTTGCTTCAAGCTGACCTTTGGGAGGAATGAATCACCTTTTGGCAGGGTCCACAGGGAGTATCACCAAGGGGCGATACACCAGTAAAGTTCAAAACTAATAGGATTAGCTATTATCATGAGATAATAGCAAACACGAAAGGGTTATAAATATATATTAATATATATTAACAATGAGAAAAATGCTGTTGGATAAAGGGAAGCTGAGGCTAAGCGAAAACGTAGTTGGGTTCATAGAAAAAAGAGTCACGCCGTTTGGAACCGGTGCTAAAGTTGACTGCCCAAGGGAGCATATAGGAAAAAGAGTCTACTTGGTCATCTGCAAGGAGTAGGATTTACTCTTGTTCCAAAACCTGGAAGTACTGCTGGCACTTGGCACTTAACCTGCGCAGTGTTGAATATACACTTTTAAGAGGGGCTTTTTTTTACGTGCCCTGCGTCTACCCCGACGAAATGCTCAGTAACGCGGGGGAGGAGGGGGGTTTCGCTACTGATGCCATCACCATAGGGGTGGACCCATATCAGGCGCTCAACTGGTTGCTTACTGTGACCGTTGCTAATTAGGAGGTAGTTACCGACAGAGTCCAAGTTTTCTTTATCCTCGCTAAAGAACAATTCAACCAATGCATCCCTGTCCGTACCAGAGCCTGCAAACATGATGAGTCTGTCGTCTTCTCTGGCGTCATAGTACTTCAGTGTGCTGCCGGTAATGACTTTAAAGGGGTCCTTGTCCATGTTTACATAGATGAGGTAAGGAGCTCCATCTCTAGGGACATCGTCACTTCTTGCCGCCTCAAGATGCACTCTCATAACTGGCTGACCCGCGTAGTAGCCCCTTCCAATATCCTCCCATTCCGTCTTAGGAATTGGTATGGGTGTTTGGAGATCACACCGACGGAAGTTGCGTGTCAAGCTGTCGTTTATAGCCAAATTGCCTGGATGCCATATTTCGTAAAACCTGTCTCCCCTACGCCGTCCCACACGTTCGCTACTGCGTGTGCAAACCTGCAACGTTGGCCTTAGTATCTTGTTGAGTTCAGGATACCGTACAATACCCTGAATAAGCCTAGGCAGGTCTGCTACGGGTAATCCAGTCTGTTGAGAAAGCAGTTCAGCCTGTCGTCTAGCATCATTGTAGTTACACTCGTTTGTAACAAATGCAACCACATCTCCTTTTGATCGCAGGATATAACTGTTTGAAGAGCCCTTTAATTTATCTGCCATATTTTTATAGGATAAAATGTAGTATTTAAAGGTTTCGGTTATATAACTGCTTTGGAGTAGTGTTGATGATAAAATGGCAGAGACACTTATTCTTCCTTCAGCGGGAACTTTTCAATGACTATGTACTTTTTTTTATCCATCCGCACCGCACTTACCTGCACCTTGCTCCCGCTCTTTAATCCAATCGCCTTGGCCTCTCTCGTTACCAAAACCCCGATCCCATTCCCGTATGTATTCAGTTGCTTAACAGATCGCTCAATAATTTCCTTCTTTGCATCAACCATTCATGTATCTTACAGTATATAACTAATAAACACCGTATTATACAGTATATTACTCGATTCAGAATAATGTTAATAAATCAAATGTAAGATACCTTATATTACGATGGAGGATAATGGCGTAATTGAGAATGCCTATGAGGAACTTTGCGCCTACGAAAACCTGGAGACTGCGTTTAATCGGGCAAGAAGAGGCAAAACTCTCAAGCCCTATGTGATAGAATTTGAGCAAAAACTCAAGGAAAATCTGATGCAGCTATAATATCGGCAGAAAGTTTTTAATATAAATTGAACTTTCTTATTTGTTGAGG
>DYHY01000008.1:39967-49730 GCA_020723935.1 Candidatus Micrarchaeum sp. | reverse complement strand
CTTCAGTCGGCCTCTCGCCCCACTCATCTCCTCGCTTGCCGAAGGGCGACTCTTATTGGCTGCAGACCCCACTCATTTCCTCGCTTGCCGAAGGGCAGGACGAAGAAGAGCATGACGCAGTAGAACGCCGCGTTCCCGGCGAACACCGAAAGGTGCCAGATCTCGTGGCTCCCGAAGTTCGGGGGGAAGGGGTTCGGCCTGCCGCTGAAGAACACGATGGAGCCGAGGGTGTAGCAGAGGCCGCCGATCAGGGCGATGGCGAGGGAGAGGATCCCGAGTTTCCCGTACGCCGCGACGGCGAGGACCGCGCCCAGCCAGCCCATCGAAAGGTAGGATATCGCGGAGACCAGCCTACCCATCCTGGTGAAGAGCGTTATCTTGAGGATCATCCACGCCACGGCGAGGGCGAGGGCGCAGAACGCCCCCGGGGTCACTGAGTTGAATATCTCGTTGGAATCCTCGGCCGATATCATGTCGTCGGGGATCCTTTTCACTATCACAATCTTCGCGGCCATTGCGTCCTTCCCGGACGCAGAGGTGGCTCTGCTGGATTAAAAACGATGGCTTGGGTAGCTCATTTGCCGTCCGCGTCCAAGCCCAGGACGAGCCCGCGCCCGAAATCCTGGCTCCCGTTGAGCGAATATATCTCCTGCAGGCCCGGGAAGCTCATGACGGAGGCTTCGCCCCTGCTCGGGTCCGCCCCGGTCGCGGGATCGAACAAGATGACCCCGTAGCTGGTCCCGGTGTTGTAAGTCCCCCCGATCACTACGTAATGCCCTTGCATGTTATTGCACTTGTTCAGGCAGTAGCGCTCGGGCTCCACGAAATCCTGGCGAATCTTGAATATTATCGGATGCCCCTGCGATATATGCGCGTCTATGTCCTCGAACGGCATCGCGAGCGAATACGACAGGAAGATCCCGCGCCGCTCAGCCTCGTCGCGCATCACGTCCATCCCTGTCCCGGCTTTGGTCGTATGAAGCGTCTCAAACACCGCGAATATGTTGCTGTCTTCCCCGAGAACGAAGTCGGAAGCCATTTTGAAGGAGGCCGGACCGCAGCCGTAGTCGGCGATTTCCCCGCCGTAGGCCACTTGGCTCACGAACCTTATTGGCAGGAGCTTGGTTCCTGGGGGTGCCGGGCCCCTGACGCAGGAGGGCCATTCGAGCCCGGTCGGGGAGCCGGAGGCCGCGAACTCGTCGGGATAGTAGGGGGCGAACAGGTCCTCCCTGTTGGTCCCGCAGTAGACAACCTGCCCGGAATACGCGAACTTGGATGGGGCTTCTTGGGAAGCTGGGGCGACCTCCCCGGCGGCGGAGGCGCCCGGAACGGCGCCGACCGGGCCCGAGGAGACGATCGGAAGGAGCGACAAAGCCTTGGCCGCATATTCCTCCTGCGCCGGCAGCCTCTCTTCAGACGGCGCGGCCCCCCTTTGCCAGGGCTCCTGCCAGCCGGAAGGGAGGGGCGCCTGCGCTTCCTCGCTTCGGGCGGCGGGTTCCCGGACGGCGGCGGGAGCGTTTCCCGCGGCCCCGCCGAGGAGGGTACAGCCGCCGTAAGCCAGCAGGGCCAGGCCCGAAAAGACCAAGCCCAGCTTCGTCCGCTTCCGGGAGGGCATTTCGCGCCGAATCCAGTCCTCCCTTTTAAATATTACCTTAAAGTGGTTAATATTACCAGAAACAAAACGCATTTATCGGGCGGCCGGGCACGGTTGTCCGAAATGGCACGCGAAGATGCCGCCCCAAGAAGGTGCCTCTGCCGGAGCAAGTCCAACCGGATAATAGCGGGAGTGTGTGGGGGCCTGGGCGAATACCTAGGTGTCGACCCGACCGTCGTGAGGCTCGCCTTCGTGCTTCTCGCCCTGTTCGGCGGAGGCGGAATATTCCTCTACCTGATCCTCTGGCTCGTGATGCCCGAGGAGGGCGGCCCGGCCCGCTTCGCCTCGGCCGAGACCGTCCGCAGGGGCGCTCTCGAGATGCGCGGGATGGCCGCGAAGGCGAAGGAGCAGGTGGAGCGGGACGCGGAAAAGGACGAGACCGGTCGCAGGCGCAGGGGCGGCTGGGGCGCGCTCCTCCTGGGCGGCCTGCTGATGCTGGCCGGAACCTTCTTCCTTTCGAAGGAGCTGGGCGTTTCCTGGTTCCTGAACGACAGGACGATCTGGCCCGTCGTCCTCATTTTCGCCGGCCTCGCGTTCATCGCAAGGAAGTTCTTCTAGGTTCCACCCCCCGGCCTCTCCTTCGTTTTTCAAAGAAGGAGTGTCTTTTTCGAAGGAAAAATCCTCCGGCTCATTAAGCCGAGCCGATACACGGAAATATACGCTCAGCCGTAGCAGGGGGATCTGAAGAAAATGAGCGGATTGTCGGACGGGAAAATCAACCCATACGAGGTGGCAAAGAGGCAGTTCAATTCCGCGGCGGAGCGCCTGAAGCTGGACGCCAATCTGAGGGCGCGGCTGATGGAGCCAGACAGAATACTCGAAGTCAACCTGCCGGTGAAGATGGACGACGGGACCGTGAAGATGTTTCGCGGCTACCGCGTGCAGCACAACAATTCCAGGAGCCCCTACAAGGAGGGCATCAGGTACAGCCCCCAGATGGATCTTGACGAGGTCAAGGCCCTCGCAGCCTGGATGACCTGGAAGACGGTGGTGGTCGACATCCCCCTCGGGGGCGCGAAGGGGGGCATCGTCTGCGACCCGAAGGCGCTCTCAGAAGGGGAGCTGGAGAGGCTCACGCGCAGGTACGCCTACGAGATGCGCGACATAATAGGCCCGGACAAGGACATCCCCGCTCAGGACGTCAACACGAACGGCAAGGTGATGGCCTAGATCGCAGACACCTATTCGATTGTCTCCGGCCGCGATTCCTACGGCGTCGTCACGGGCAAGCCCCTGTGCCTCGGAGGCTCGAAGGGCCGCGAGGAGGCGACCGGACGCGGCGTCATGATCAGCGCCCTGGCTGCGGCGGCAGAACTGGGCCTTGCCGTCGGCAGGATCACCGCGATAATCCAGGGCTACGGGAACGTCGGGTCCAATTCGGCGCGGCTCCTCGCGGAAAAGGGCGTGAAAATAGTCGGATTGCGCGACTTTTCGGCGGCGATCTACGACCCGGAGGGCCTGGACCTCTCCGAAGTGAACGCGCACGTCAAGGCCAACAGCTCGCTCAAGGGATACCCTAAAGCGAGGGAGATCTCGCCCAAGGAGGACCTGCTCGTCTAGGAGGCAGTCTTCTTCGTCCCGGCGGCCCTCGAGAACCAGCTGACCGCCGAGAACGCGGGGAATGTCAGGGCGAAATTCATCGTCGAGGGGGCGAACGGCCCAACGGTCCCTGAGGCGGACGAGATCTTCCGAAGGAACGGCGTGCTGGTCGTCCCGGACGTCCTCGCGAACGCCGGGGGGGTGACCGTGAGCTATTTCGAGTGGCTCCAGAACCTTTCCAACGAGAAGTGGGAATACGTGCAGGTCGTCGGGAAGCTGGAGGCGATCCTGCACAGGGCGTACTCTGAAGTGAGCGAGCGCGCCAAGCGCGAGGGGACCGACATGCGGACCGCCGCCTACATGAACGCGATAGAGTGCGTGGCCAATGCCACGAGGGCGCGGGGCGTCTTCCTGTAGGGGATCGCGGACCGCCGTTCGTCTTTTAAGCGGCCCGCGCCCGGCCAGACGGGCATATGGCCGGAAAGCTCAGGCGCCTCGAGGAGAAGACCTACCCGCCCGGGGCCGGAGCGCCGATGTCCGAGCGGCGCGGCGAGGAGCTCCTCGTAATAGTCGCGGAGGGTGAGCTTTCCTACGCCGATGCCGGCGGGCGTAGCGAAGTGCTGAGGAGTGGCAGGGCCATCGGGATATCCTGCGGCTCGGGAATCTCGTTCGCCCTTTTCAACCAGAACGCAAAGCCGGCCAAGGTGATCGAAGCCGCGTTCTCGCCCAGGTTCCCCGGCGGGAGCCCGTCGGTCGAGATCCATTCCAAGGCCTCGTTCCAGAAGAACTACCTGCGCCTCGTCGCGACGGGCGGGGCGAAACACTCCGGAGCCAAACGGTTCCTGAAACTGAATTCCGACGCATCCGTCCTCATGGGCGAGCTGACTCCCGCGAGGGTCATGGACTACGCTCCCTCCTTCGGCTCGGCGCGCCTGCTCGTCCTCGACGGCAAGATAGAGGCAGGCGGGAAAGCGGCAATGGAGCGCGGCGACAGCGCGACTTTTGCGGGCCCGGCGCCGACGAGGCTCCGGTGCGTGCGGCCGGCAAGGTTCGTGATAGCGGACTCCTCCTGCTAGGCGGAAACGGTTTTAACCCCGGCCGCGGCCCCCGCCGCATGAAAGTCGGCATAATCGGCGGATCCGGTTTCTACGGGACGCTCCCGCTCTTCGACGGCAAACCCAAGGTGTCCCGGGACTACGTCGCGAGGAGCCTCAAGGACGCCGGCGAGAGCCAACTGGGTCTATTCGCCGGGGCATTTCGGCCTCGCGCCGCTCTATGACGCGGGGATGCGCTCGGCGCTCCTGGACGCCGCGGCAAAGCTAGGCCTCGCCGCGCACGACGGCGGGACGTACGCGCCCTGAGGAAGGGCCCGGAATTCGAGACCGCGAAGGAGGTGGAGGACCTGCGGACTCTGGGCTATTCGGTCATCGGGATGACGACCATGGCGGAAGCCAAGATGGCCAAGCAGCTCTCGATCCCCCTTGCCACCGTCTGCCTCGTGACGAACGCCGCCCAGAAGGAGGGGGGTGCCAAGGTCACGGACGAGGAGGTCCAGCAAATCGTAAGGAAGCGCGGCGAGGATTTCGTGAGGCTCCTTCGGGCGGCGGTTGAAACGCTGGCAAAGGCGGCGGCCCCTTCCGCCGAATCTTAGGCGGGGCTTCCTGGACAGGAAGAAGGCGGGCTCATTCCATCGAATGGGGCTCTTCTGGCTCCTCGGGTTCGTCCGGCTTGCCGCGGTTCCCGCGGCCACCTCCTATCTGCCCGCAGAACGCGAGGAGGATGAATATGCCTAAGACTATTGCAGCGAAAACCTCTATGGCCGGCAGGAGGGACACCCAGGCATCATCTTCTTTTTCTTTCCTTATTCGGGCTCTTCACAGACGATTATTGGGTGCAGCGTCCCTAAATAAATTCCCTAAGAAAGCTGTTTTTTCGGTCAAAATTCCGGAAAATCTGGAGCAGGTCAGGGCATTATCTCGGCGCGCATGATCCTCACATCCCCCACAGGCTTCTCGCCCGGGCCCGTCCGCATCAGGGAGATCTCCTGCACGACCCCCCAGCCCGAGACGACGTGGCCGAAGACGACGTGCTTGCCGTCCAGGCCCCCTTCGAGGTCGCCCCCGGAGCTGTCCTTGAGGTTTATGAAGAACTGGCTCCCGGCAGTGTTCGGCCCCGCGTTGGCCATTGCGACGGTGCGCTCCCAGTTGTGCCCGAACTCCTTGTCGTCGGCTATCGAATAGCCCGGCCCGCCCCTGCCATCCCCGCGCGGATCCCCGCCCTGCATGACGAAATCCGGGACGAGGCGGTGGAAGGCGAGGCCGTCGTAGAAGCCTCCCTGGCCCCCGTCCTTCTTCCATTTCCTCGCCTCTTCGATGGCCCGCCTGAGCATCGGAGCGTCCAGGTCCCTGAACCTCCTCTTGTCCTCGGAAGGCGTCATGCCCGCGCCCGGCGGCATGTCGACGACGGATGCGCCTGGGAACCGCAGCTCCCCCGCGACGAGGTTCGCGAAGTTCGCGCAAGCTATGGGCGCGTAGTTGAAGGAGGCGGGCTTCCCGCCGACGAAGGGCCGCGGGGCCTTGGCCGGATCGTCGTGGAGCTCTATCTCTATCATTCCAGTCAGGGGGACGGCCTTCGCAAGCTTGCCCTCGAAATCGACCTCTTCGCGGGAATAGGAAAGCGTGAGCCTCACCTTCGTCGGCGCCATACCCGCGGCCCGCGGCGGGCCGGATATTAGAAGCTTTCGCCGGCATCTCCGTCATGGGCGCCCCCGGGACCCCGGCTCAGGAGGGCGTGGAGTCCGCCTCGAACCTGGCGACAACCCAGCTCTTCACGAGGTGCGCCAGGGAGAAGTAACACACCATCATCGCCGCGAGGAGGACCCAGTAGAGCGGCGGGAGGGCGACGAAGCCCAGGGAGCCGGTGAGGAAGGAGAAGAGGATATAGATCCCTATCGAGACTATCAGGGCGGTCGTGGCCATCATCCACCAGCTCGCCCTGCTCTGGAGGAATGGTATCCTGTTCGTGCGGATTATGTGCACGATGAGGGTCTGGGGGATGAGCGACTCCACGAACCAGCCGGTGTGGAAGAGGGCGGGGTTCGCCCAGGCGTTGAAGACGAAGAGCATTATGAAGTAGGTGGCGTAGTCGAAGAGCGAGCTCACTGGCCCGACGAACAGGACGAACTTGGTGATCGCCCCTATCTCCCACTTCCTGGGCCTGGCCACGAACTCCTCATCCACCCTGTCAGTGGGTATCGGGACCTGCGAGACCTCGCAGAGTATGTTGTTCGTGAGTATCTGGACGGGGAGCATCGGGAGGAACGGCAGGAATATGCTCGCCCCGACGACGCTGAGCATATTCCCGAAGTTGGAGCTCGTCGCCATCTTGAGGTATTTCACGATGTTGCCGAAGACCCGCCGTCCCTCGACGACTCCCTCGCCCAGGACCGAGAGGTTCTGCTCGAAGAGTATGATGTCGGAGGATTCCTTGGCTATGATGTCCACCGCAGTGTTCACGGAGATGCCGACGTCAGCAGTCCTCAGGGCCGGCGCGTCGTTTATCCCGTCCCCGAGGAACCCGACGACGTGGCCCTTTTGCTGTAGCGCCCGGATAATCCGGCCCTTGTGGAGGGGCGAGAGCTTCGCAAAGACGTTAGCTGTCTCGACGGCGGAGGCTAGCTTAGCGTCGGGCATCGCGTCGATGTCCTGCCCCAGGAGCGCCTGCGTCGCGTCCAAGCCCACCTGCTGGCAGATCTTCTGCGTGACTATCCCGTTGTCCCCGGTGAGGATCTTCACGCTGACGCTGTGCCCGCGGAGGGCGAAGATCGCCTCCTTCGCGCTGTCCTTGGGCGGGTCGAGGAACGCGAGGAAGCCCATGAGCGTGAGATCCCTCTCGTCTACGACCCCGTAGCGCGCATCCTCTGCGGGGGGCAGCCTGCGCGACGCGAGGGCGAGGACCCGGAAGCCGACGGCGTTCAGGGCCCCCGCCAGGGCGAGAAGGGCGTCGTTCCTCACCTTGCTCATCACGCCGACGTGCCCCTGCGGATCCTCGTAGGATTTTGAGAGGGCGAGGACCTCCTCGACGGCCCCATTGCAGATGAGGATCCGGCGCCCGCCCCCGCTCCCGCTCTCCTGCAGGACGACGCTCATTCTCTTGCGGTTGAAGTCAGCGGGTATCTCCCCGAGCTTCGAGTAGTTCTTCCTGGCGTCCAGGCGCCTGTCGACCTCGCCGTGGGCGAGGATTGCCATGTCCATTAGATTGCGCAGGCCTGTCTGGTTGGCGCTGTTGAGGTAGGCGTAGTCCAGGACCCGCTCGGACTCCTTCCCGGTTATGTCGGCGTGCTTTTCCAGGATCACCTTCCCCTGCGTTATCGTGCCCGTCTTGTCGGTGCACAGGACGTCCATCGCCCCGAAGTTCTGTATCGCGTTCATCCTCTTGACGATGACCTTCTTCTTGGAGAGGGCGAGGGTCCCCTTGGCGAGGATGACAGTGACTATCATCGGGAGCATATCGGGCGTGAGGCCTGTCGCGACGGCGATGGCGAAGAAGAAGAAGAAGAAGAAAGGCGCCCAGCCAGTCGTGCTTGAAGAAGCCGCTTATCAGGAAGACCGTCGGCACCATCACGAGGACGAATGCCAGGATCATCTTCGTGAAGCTCTTCATCCCCCTGTCGAAGGCGCTCTCCTGGGTCCCTTCCAGGCTCCTTGCTATCGAGCCCAGGTACGTGCTCTGGCCTGTGAGGACGACTATCGCCGTCGCCGAGCCGCTCTCGACGTTCGTCCCGAGGAAGCAGACGTTCTGGAGCTCCAGGGCGTTGCTGCTGCGCTTCCTCCCTCCCGCCTCCTCCCTGCTGTGGAACTTCCTGACAGGGAAGGCCTCGCCCGTCAGGGCGGACTGGTTGGCGTGCAGGTCCTTGGATTCGACGAGCCTTATGTCGGCCGGGATCGAGGAGGGGGTCGGCGAATGCATGCGCGAGATGGCGCGCTATTACGAGAGGGAGGCCGGAGGCGAGGACGCGATCTCGGTCCTTCCAGGGATGCACGACCTCCTTGAGGAGCTGGACAGGCGCGGCGTGCGCTCGGGCCTCGTCACGGGGAACATTGAGGAGATAGCGCACAGGAAGCTCAAGGAGGCGGGCGTGAGGAAGAGCTTTTCCGTCGGCGGCTTCGGGAGCCATTCGGAGAGGCGGAGCGACCTCGTGGATCTTGCGATCGGCAGGGCGGAGAAGGAGACTGGCGAGAGGTTCGGGAAGGAGAGCGTTTTCCTCGTCGGCGACACGCCCAGGGACGTCCTCGCAGGGAAGGAGGCGGGAGTCGCCACGATCGAGGTCGCCACGGGGAAGTTCAGCAGGGATGAGCTCATCCGGGATGGGGCCGATTACACCCTGGAAAGCCTGGGGGAGAAGGAGGAATTCCTGCAGATAATCCTGGGGGGAAAGAAGGGCGGGGCTCAAGAGGAGAGCTGCGCCGGCGCCTGAAAAGTCTCAGACGGAGATCCCAAAGAAGCTCTTCATAAGGAAGCCCACGCCGAAGCTTATCGCCGCGACCGTGAGGGATATCACGACCATCTCCAGGAACCTGCCCCAGAATGCCTCGCTCTTCGCGGTCGTTATGTAGAAGGTGTAGAAGGCGACTATCAGTATCGCGGTCGCGAGAGTCGTCGCGAGCGCGACGTATACGTTCCTGATGAGGATGAAGGGGATCACAAGTATCACGACCGTTGCAAGGTACGTTATTCCTGTGTATATCGCGCCCTGCAGCGGGTTCTTCCCGCTCACCTTGTCCTCCTTGACGGAAAGGTATGCGGAGGCTGCCATCGAGAGGGAGGCCGCAAAGCCAGTTATGCAGCCGGTCATCGCTATTATCTTCCCGTCTCCGAAGGCGAGGGTGAGGCCGGCGAGGGCTCCGGTGAGCTCGACGAGGGCGTCGTTGAGACCCAGGACTATGGAGCCCGCGTATTCTATCTTCTGCTCCGAGAGGACGTCGAGGAGCTCGCGCTCGTGCTTCTGCTCGTCGCGCAGGAGCAGGGAGAAGGCCTTCTTGGGCAGGCCGCCGTACACGTCCTGGGCGAGCTTCTCGCCCTTCTCCATGAGCTTGAGGCTGAACGAGAGGCCGAAGACGTAGGCGAGGAACACGTAGAAGGCGACTTTTAGGCCGTCGGCTGAGACGTCCTTCCCCGTGATCTTCCTTATCAGGCTGTAGTGTCTCTTCTCGTCGGCGGAGATTCGCTCAAGGACGCGCCGGTTGTGGGGGTCCTTGGTCTTCTCGGCAAGCTTCCTGTAGATGTGGAACTCCGTTATCTCGTTCTTCTGGGATGCGAGGATCGCCGCGCCGTCTTGTGGGGCCATGGTGCGCCGGAAAGCCCGGCCTGCGCCGTATTAAGGCTTGCGTAGGGCGGGAAGAAACCTATTAAAACGGCGGGAACCGGGCGGGGGGCAGGACACTGCAGGGGTTCCCGAGCGGTCAAAGGGGTAGGATTCAGGGTCCTATGGCTTAGTGCCTTCGTGGGTTCAAATCCCTCCTCCTGCACTCCACCTCTCGCCCGATGGCTCGCAATCATCCGCGCATCCGG
>DYHY01000008.1:32100-39867 GCA_020723935.1 Candidatus Micrarchaeum sp. | reverse complement strand
CTGCTGCCCGCGGGCATCCGGACCTCGGCGGATGCCTCGGCCTCCTCCTTGCACTTCAAATCTCCCCCGCTTGAGCCCTCGGGCAAAACCGATAAAAACCCGCGGGGCGCCCGCATGGCGTGGCCCCCATCAGCCTCATCAACGTCTCCCTGGGCTGCCTCCTCGTCTTCGCCTCCACATCCCTGGGAGCGCTCATGCTGCTCTTCGTCAGAAGGGTGAAGGAGGAGAACTACGACCTCCTGCTCGCGTTCGCGGCGGGGGTGATGGGATACACCTCGATAGAGATGGTCTTCCAGTCCTACGTCGGCGGGGGCCTCGCCTCCGCCGCCGTCGGCTTCGCGGTCGGCGTCGGCGTCCTCACCGCGGCGGAGCGCCTGCTCCCGCACATACATCCGGAGGAATTCAGGAAGAGGTCCCGGCTCAAGACGACGCTCCTCGTCGGCGCCGTGGCGATACACAACATCCCGGAGGGCTTCGCGGTCGGGGCCGCCTTCGCGAAATCCTCGGCGCTCGGCTGGTTCGTTGCCGTGTCGATAGCGATACAGGACTTCCCGGAGGGGCTCCTGATAGCCGCCCCGCTCTTCGCGTACGGGACGCCCCT
The DNA here is from genome assembly GCA_020723935.1 of Candidatus Micrarchaeum sp. Taxonomy (GTDB): domain Archaea; phylum SpSt-1190; class SpSt-1190; order DYHY01; family DYHY01; genus DYHY01. The sequence continues at coordinate 39,266 of DYHY01000008.1, read as the reverse complement.
AGGGACCGCGATCCTCTGGGGGGTGATGTCGGGCGCCTCGGAAGCCCTCGCCGGGATGGCGAGCCACGTGTTCCTCGAGTACGTGACGGCGCTCACGCCCGTCGCCCTCGGCTTTTCCGCGGGCGCGATGACGCACGTCATCCTCGTCGAGCTCCTTCCGGACGTCTTCAGGGACAAGGGCAAGCGCGCCGCGGCCGCGGCGATAATATCCGGCTCGTTCGTTGGGACATTCCTTCTCGGACGGCTCTTCACGTTCTGAAGGGGAAGCCCGGCGGCCCGGTTACGGCCTGCTTTATTTGAGGTTCTTGGGGGCCGCCTTGCCGAAGACCCGCAGCGCCTTCTCGTTGAGGCGCACGAGGACGACCGCATCGGAGCCGTCGAGAGCTACCGGCGCGTCGAAGATGAGCCTGACGTCGCCCGCCTTCCCCGCCGGGACGAAGCCGGCAACCCTGCATGGCGCGAACTGCAGGCCGACCATCGCGTGTATCGCCTCGCCGTCCTTTATGTCCTTCTTGGAGAAGGGTGAGAGGGAGACAAAGACCTCGGCTTCCTTGACGGAGGAGACGGAGCCCGCCGGGCATATCACGTCGCCGCGGGAGATCTCCTTGGCCGAGGAGGGCCCCTTGAAGCTTATCCCGAACCGATCGCCCGCCGAAGCGGAATCGTAATCGTCGTCCTGCATCTGGATGCTCCTGATTTCCAGGGCCTTCCCGGAGGGCATCGCGACGAGCCTGTCGTGCACCTTGATGGTCCCGCGGACGACGAAACCGAGGGCGACCATCCCGACGCCCTTGACCTCGAAGGAATGATCGATTATCCCCTTCCCAGGGCCGTCGCGTGCGGGCGGGACGAAGGAGAGGGCAGCCTGGCGCGCCTCGGCGGCATCGGTGAATATCCTGTAGCTTTCAAGGAGCGTTCCCTTGAGATAAGGGAGGATCTGCTCGGGGACCATCCCGCTGAGGAGGATGCACCCGTCCCTCTTCCCCGCGGCGTCGATCGCGACGATGGCCTCCCCGACGGCGGCGTTGAGGGCCCTGATCACGAGGACGCAATAGTCGGCCGGCGAGAGCGAGTAGAGGAGGCTGTGTATCTTCTCCGGATAGCGGGCGGGCTCGAGGACCGTGAGGAGGGCTTCCGGGCCCTTCGAGTGGTAGAACGCGACGTCCTCCTCGGCTTTCTCCCCTTTCCCCAGGCCGCGCGCGAACTCGGAGCGCAGGAGCGGATCGTCCGAAAGGACGGCGATTGTCAGGCTTTTCATGGACGGGGTGGCGGCCCGGTTGGTTTAAATTTCCAGCAGTTCCTGCGCAAGGGGTGGAGCTAGCGCGCATAGGGGCCGTCGGCAGAAGGAAGGAGCCCAAGCTCGCCCTCCTTTTCATCAACCCGACTGCGAGGAACGTCTCCTCGGATCCCGCCTGGGAAGGGCCCAGGTATCCGTTCATCGGCACCCTGCAGGTCTGGCGCGTCTTTGCCAGGGCCGGGCTCATGCCCGAGAAGTACGGCCGGCTTGCCAAGGAGGACTGGACGGAGGAGTTCGCACGGCGCACGGAAGCCGAGCTCGCTCGCCGCGGGATCTACATCACGAACGTCGTGAAGGAGACCAAGGCGGACGCCACGCTCCCGACATCCGCCGAAATAAGGGAGGCGCTCCCCGCCCTTCTCGAAGAGTTGGGTGAGGTCCGCCCGGAAAGGATCGTCGCGATGGGCCTGATCCCGTTCAGGGCGCTGAAGGGGGAAAGCGTCCTTCTCAGGGAAGACGCGGGCAAGGAGTTCCTGGCTAAGATCGTCGCGTGCTATTTCCCGGTAGGAAGGGGGAATCCCAGGAGGGCTGTGGAAATCCTCGCCCGTTTGGCGCAAAAGCATATGAAATAAGCCATTTTATAGTGGTCTTAACATATAGGAGGGCAATCGCGTAATCGAGTCCAACGCCCGCCTAGTGGGGAGGACGAGGCACATCTCCATCGACGATGCGGCCCTCGACGCCTTCGCGCGGGAGCTTGCGGCGACGGATTTTGCGCCGGTCGGCACGATCCCCCTGCACATCCCCGAGGGGGAGGTCGGCCAATACGTCATGCTCGACTGCTCCCAGCATTTCGCCTTCACCGACCCGGTCCTCGCCGCGCAGGGCCTCGGCAAGGCCGCGAAATTCTCGACGGCCGGCCCGGACGGCAAGAACTACCGCAGGTCAATGGCGGTCGCGTTCTCAATGAGGGGGGCGATGGAAGCGGGCGTGCCGCTCTTGGACGCTGCATACTTTGAAAGCATGAGCGAGGCCGACGTCCGGTCGCTTTTCGCCGGAAGGCCGGAGATGCCCAGGGTCCCTGAGCGCGCCGCGATATTCAACGAGATCGGCCGGGTGCTGCGCGCCTCTTACGGCGGAGAGTTCCGCAACATGGCCGCCGAATCCGCGGGCGTTCTCTACAGCGGCGATGCCGGAAAGCCCGGCTTCGTAGAAAGGCTGACGGCCGAGATGCCGCTCTCCTTCGGCGATTCCTTCGTATTCGAGTGGGGCAGGTACTACCTCGACAAGAAGGCCACTTTGGGCGGCGCGATGGTGGCGCGTGCGGGCGGCCCGTTCGTCTTAGCGGACCTTGCCGGCCTTCCGGTTTCTCCCGACTACATCCTCCCCAACGCCCTGCGCGAGAAGGGCGTGCTGGCGTACGCGCCCGCGCTTGCGGAGAAGCTGGACGCCGGGATCACCTTGGAAGCCGGCGGGCGGGAATTCTTCGAGATGCAGGGCCTCACTGTCGCCGCATGCCACGGGGAGGACGGGCTCCTTGCGAAGGTGAACGGGTACCGGGAGCCGGACGCCGGATAAACGGCAGGCAGCTCGACGAGCGCCTCTTCTTGATGGGCCTCGGAGCCAAATACAGGCACGCAATAGTCCTCTCGACCAAGTGCTATTTCCGGGGCCGGGGAACAGGGTATAAAAACGCTTTTAAACCGCCGGAAGGGGCAGAAAACCACCATGATGTACGACGCATCCGCCCAGAGGGCGAGGCTCATAGAGTGGAGGGCGCAGGACGCCGTCACTAGGATCGAGAATCCGACGAGGCCCGAGAGGGCCCACCAGGCGGGATATGCCGCCAAAAAGGGCGTCGTCCTCCTGCGCGTGAGGATAGGTAAGGGGGCGAGCAAGAGGGAGAGGCCCAACCGCGGAAGGAAGCCGTCGAAAGCCGGACAGGTGCGCTACGCCGCGAAGGTCTCGCGCCAGAGGATCGCCGAGCAGAGGGCGAGCAGGAAGCACCCGAATCTCGAGGCATTCAATTCATACTGGGTCGGGGACGACTCGGTCAGCACGTGGTACGAGGTCATAATGGTGGACCCGCGCTCGCCCGAGATCGCCTCGGACAGGCGCTTCGCTCTCGCGTCCCAGAAGAGGGGCCGCGCTTATCGCGGGCTCACCTCCGCCGGCAGGGCCGGCAGGGGCCTCCGGCACAAGGGCAAGGGCGCCGAGAAGAACAGGCCCTCCATCGCCGCGCACGAACGCAAGGGTAAATGATCCCAAGGACGAGGCCCGCCGTCGCCAAGGTGGAGGTGCTCTGCCACGCGACGGAGGAGCCCGGGATCGTGCGATCGCTGATCCTGCGCCTCGTGCCGAAGGAAGCGCTGGTTGAGGACGTCCTCTACGGCCACTACAAGAACAAGATCATCATGATGCACGCCACATTGGAGAAGCACGCGGAGCTGATCGAGCTGCTTTCCAAGATCCCGGCGGAAATACCGCCGGTCATCGAAGGGAGCGCGGCCGAATTTTTTCTGGCGAAGGACCCCGAGGGCGAGTGGCGCGAGGCGGACGGCGGGGAGCCGTCGGTGAGGGTGAAGGTGTCGTTCCAGGTGTTCCCCAAGGGCGCGGTATTGGACGGCCAATTTTTCAGCGACAGGAAGTGGATGGAGAAATGACCGCCGTCACGGTCCTGCGCCTCAACCACAGGAAGGAGAGGGACAAGAGGATCACGATCCACGTCGCGCTCGTCGCGCGCGCCTTCGGCGCAAAAGGCATGGTTTACTCCGGCGAGCAGGACGATAAGCTGGAAGAAAGCGTCGCGGGCGTTTCGGAAGCGTGGGGCGGGAGGTTCTCCTGCGAGCACGTCAAGGAGCCCTTCAGGTTCGCGAGGAGGTTCAAGGGGACGCGCGTCCACCTGACGTTCTACGGAATGCCTCTCTCTGAAGTCGTCGCAAAGGGGGCCGGGAAGGCCGGGGGAAAGGGCGTCCTCGTGATTGTCGGGGGCGCCAAGGTCCCCCGCGAGTTCTACAACATCTCCGAATACAACGTCTCCGTGACGGGCCAGCCGCACAGCGAGGTGGCTGCCCTCGCCGTCTTCCTGCACGAATTCCTGGGGAGAAGCGAGGAAAGGTTAAATTTCCCGGGCTGGAAGATGAGGATAAATCCGTCCAACGGGAAGAAACTGGTCGAGCGCAAGCCGAGGAGGAAAGAGCATGGCAGGAAAGACGCCGGGGGCAGGAAGAAGTAGCCCCAAGAAGGGGAAGGCGCCCAAGCGGCCCGCCTTCGCCGACCTCGTCCTCTTCGATCCCAAGGAGCCCCGCCAGAGGAAGCCCTTCATGATAAGCGACCGGGACGGCCAGATAGGGAAGAGCGTCTCGGCTAGGCGCCATTCCGAGGAGTTCATCGGCGTTGCCACGGGGGATAGGGCCCGGTTCCTCAAGGCCCTTTCGGACGATGCCGTGGATTTCGTCATCCCGGACCTCGACAGGCTAAGGATAGACGCTTCCTGCGCGAGGATGGCCAAGAGGAACGGCTGCCATATCGCGCTCTCGCTTTCCGGCATAATCGGCTCCGAGAACGTCTCGCGCGCCCTGCGCAAGGCGACGGAAGCGATCGAGACGCTCGAATACTACAACGCGCCCGTCCTTTTCGCGACCTTCGCGAGGGACGGCCTGGAGACCAGGCGCGAGAAGGAGCTGGAATCCCTCCTCGAATGGCTCGGGGCGGAAAGGCCCAAGGACGCGGTCTTCGCGGCCGCGCGCATCCTCAAAGCCAACAGGAAAAGGAAGGGCCAGATCGCGCCGGGAATCGCCGTTGTCCCCGATGGAAAAGAGGAGGCATGGACGGCGAAATGAGGCGCGGCCAGAGATACCTGCTCCTGAGGATCGAGGGCGCTTCGTTCGCCGACCCGGGCGATGCAAAGCGCGCGCTCAAGGCCGGGCTCTCGAGCCTCGTCGGCGCGGCGGGCCTGGGGAGGGCCGGCTACAGGTTCGTGCGGGAGAAGTATTCGCAGGAGCGGGGCATCGCCGTCGTGAAGACTTCAATCGCAGGCCTCCTCCCGGTGAGGGCGGCGCTCTGCCTCCTTTCGAACCTCTCTGGGAAGCGCGCCAAGGTTGACGTCTTGCGCGTCTCCGGGACAATCAGGGGCGTCCTCAAGGAAGAAGCGGGAAAGTAGGTCCCCGCGCCTTTCGGCGGATTTCGGCCGTTAGAGGCCGTGGGTCAGTATTATAAAGGGTGTCCGTCCCCCCAAAAAAGGGAAAGAAACGAGAAAGAAGGCGTGCGCCGGAAACGGACCAGAAAAAGCCGATTTCTTCCGGGCATCTTGCCCCGCAGGTGCGGGACACATGGATGGACGGGGAAAACGCTTCTATTTGGGGTTTCCCGGCAGGGGACGCTCTTCTTTTGACGCTAGAAAATCGACGAACAAGGAGAAGTGAACAATGACATGCAGATAATGGGACCGGAAACGATGGGCTATGACCGAGTTGCGACAGTCTTCTCTCCGGACGGAAGGCTCTTCCAAGTGCAGTATGCGATGGAGGCAGTCAAGCGCGGCGCGACGGTCATAGGGATCGTCGCCAAGAACACGGTCGTCATGGCCGCAGACAAGCGGGCGGTGGGCCAGCTGATGGTGCCGGCATCGATCGAGAAGATCTACAAGGTGGACGAGCACGTGGCGATAGCGACTAGCGGCCTCGTCGCCGACGGCAGGAAGATAGTCGACGAGGCCCGCGTCGAATCCCAGAGGAACAAGATAGTCTACGGCGAGCCGATAGACGTGACGACGGTGGTGCGCTACGTCTGCGACATGTCCCAGCTATTCACCCAGTACGGCGGCCTGAGGCCGTTCGGAGTCTCCCTCCTGATAGGCGGAGTCAACGGCGGCAAGCCCCGCCTCTTCGAAACGGACCCTTCGGGGACGCCGACCGAGTGGAAGGCAGCCTCCCTTGGCGAAGGGCGCGCCGAGATAATGGAGATCCTGGAGAAGGAATACAGGGACGGGATGTCGACGGAAGAGGCAATGGCCCTTGTCCTGCGCGCGCTCTCCAAATCCATGAAGAAGAAGCCGGAAGCCGAAAGAATAGAGGTCTGCGTGGTCTCCAAGGAAGGCTTCGAGCGCCTGGCGGAAAGCAAGGTGAAGTCGACCCTAGACAAGCTTCCGGGGACCTCGGCGCCCTCCAAGTCCGGCAAGGAAGGAAAGTAGGGAGCCCCTTGCATGCATGCGGGCGGACGGGCGGTGATTAGCTGACATGGTCAGCGTTGACAAGGCCGTGACGGTGAAGCTGGAGAAGTCTGGCAAGCGCTACGAGATCTTGGTCGACCCGGACAAGGCCCTCGCATTCAGGCAGGGGCAGAAATACGGGATGGAAACACTCCTCGCCGTGAACGAGATCTTCAAGGACGCCAAGGCCGCCGACAAGGCGTCGCCCTCCGACCTGAAGGCGGCATTCGGGACGGACGACGTCTTCGCGGCCGCCGAGCAGATACTCAGGGCGGGCGAGCTCTCACTCACCACCGACCAAAAGCGGAAGATGATAGAGGAGAAGAGGAAGCAGATAATTACTATCATCGCGAGGAACGCGGTCAACCCGCAGACGGGCCTCCCGCACCCCCTGACGCGCCTCGAGACGGCGATGGAGGAGGCGCGGATCAAGGTGGACCCGAACAAGTCCGCCGACGAGCAGATAGCCGACGTCCTCAAGGAGCTACGGCCGATACTCCCCATCCGCTTCGAGAAGAAGCGGATAGCCTGCAAGTTCCCGGCGGCGCACGCGCCGCGGGCGGTGGGCCTCGTGAAGAAGCTCTCGGAAGTCAAGCGCGACGTGTGGCTTTCCGACGGCTCCTGGGCGTGCGAGGTGGAGATGCCCGCCGGGATGATGCAGGAGTTCATTGACGCGGTCAACAAGGAGAGCCACGGAGAGGTCGAGACGAAGATAATAGA
>DYHY01000008.1:21601-32090 GCA_020723935.1 Candidatus Micrarchaeum sp. | reverse complement strand
CCATCTGAGCGGCGCCCCGGTCGCGGAAATCACGCTCGAAAGAGAGAAAAAACGAAATACAAGGGTGAAAAGAAACACATGGCAGCAGAAGGAAACCCCGGCGCCGCAAGAGAGATCGTCGTGCCCGGGCAGCCCTTGGCAAAGGGCATGGACATGCTTCCCGGCGACGGAACATACCGCGCCGGAGAGGAGATACGCGCAAGCGTCCTTGGAATCCTTGAGGAGAAAGGCAGGCTTGTGAAAGTCATCCCGCTGGGAGGAAAGTACCTTCCCAGGGAAGGGGACGTCGTGATAGGGGTCGTGGACGGGGTCCGCTTCTCGAACTGGTCGGTTGAGGTGAACAGCCCCTACGGGGCGGTCCTGCCGATATCAGAGGCTTCGGAATCCTACATCGACACGAGGAAGAACGACATGACGGACTTCTTCGCAATCGGCGACACGATTCTCGCGCGGGTCGCGCTCGTGGACAGCCAGATGAACACGAACGTCTCAATGAGGGGGCCGGGCCTGCAGAAGCTGCAGGGCGGCCACGTCTTCGAGATGGCTTCCGCCAAGGTGCCCAGGGTCATCGGCAGGGGCGGGAGCATGATAAGGACGCTCAAGGAGGCCACCGGGTGCAACATCCTCGTCGGCCAGAACGGGCGCGTCTGGGTCAAGGGGCAGAACAGGAAGAGCGAGGCCCTCGCGATCAGGACGATCAGGCAGATAGAGGCGGAGGCGCACACCAGCGGCCTCACGAACAGGATCCGCTCGTCCCTCGGGCTTCCTCCGGAGGAGGAGAGGCCTCAGCAACAGCAGCAGGGACCGCAGCAGAACAACGATGGAGGAGACTTCGAATATGGATAAACCCGCATGGCTCATAAAGAACGGCATCAGGCTCGACGGGAGGACCCCGGGCGACGTCAGGCCGATGAAGATGATAGCGGGGTTCCTGGACAAGGCGGACGGGAGCTGCTACATCGAATGCGGGAAGACCAAGGTGGTCGTCGGGGTCCACGGGCCCCGCGAGGTCCATCCCAAGCACGAGATGCAGGACACAAAGGCGCTCGTGCGCTGCACCTACAACATGGAATCGTTCTCGGTCGACTCCGAAAGGAGAAGGCCTGGCCTCGACAGGAGGTCCACCGAGATATCCAAGGTCTCGGCGCAGGCTCTTGAGGCGGCGATACTCGTCGAAAGGTTCCCCAAGACGGCGATAGACATCTTCATGGAAGTGATCCAAGCGGATGCGAGCACGAGGGTCACGGCTCTGACTGCCGCCTCGGTCGCTCTGGCGGATGCCGGGATCCCGATGAAGGACATGGTGACGGCGGTTTCCTTCGGGAAGCTCTACGGGGAGAACGGCGAGGAGGTCGTCGCGGTCGACATGGACAAGCCGGAGGACAACTTCGGCCTCGCCGACTGCGCGGTCGCCTACATGCCCAACATCGACCAGTTCACCCTGATGCAGATGGACGGCAACCTCAAGATAGACGAGATGCGGGCCGGGATGGCCATGGCGAAGAAGGCTTGCAGGGAGATCTACGAGATGCAGAAGGCCGCCATCAAGAGGAGGTACGAGTGAAATGGCTCTCACAAGCGAAATAACCAAGAAGACGATCATCGACCTCGTCGAAGCGAATGCGCGCCTGGACGGAAGGACAATAGACCAGTTCAGGAACGCGAAGATAACGACGGGGATAGTCCCGAACGCCCAAGGGAGCGCCCTGATCGAGCTAGGCCTCACCAAGATACTGGCCGGCGTGAAGCTCGTGGTCGGGACGCCCTACCCCGACAAGCAGGACGAAGGGGTGCTGGCGACGGGCGCCGAGATGGCGCCGATAGCGAGCTCCGACTTCGAGAAGGGGCCGCCCTCCGCGGCGAGCGTTGAGTTCGCGCGGGTGGTGGATCGCGTCATACGCGAGTCCGGGATAATAGACACCAAGGCCCTCTGCATCACGCCCAAGGAGAAGGTCTGGATGCTCTACCTGGACCTCTACACCCTGGACATGGACGGGAACCTGATTGACGCCGGCGTTTTGGCCGGCATGGCGGCGCTCCTGACGGCCAAGATGCCGACATACGACGCCGAGACGCAGACGGCGGGCTACGAGAACCTGACCGCCCCGGTTCCGGTGAACGGCAAGGCGATAGGAGTCACCCACGCCAAGATCGGGACGAAGCTCATCGTGGACCCGACGGTCGACGAGGAGGCGATAATGAGCTGCCGCTTCACCGTCGGGATCAACGACAAGGACGAGGTGTGCGCCATCCAGAAGGGGGGCGTCGCAGGCTTCACCGACACCGAGATCATCTGGATGATCGAGGACTCGATCAGGCACGCGAAGGAGCTCCGGAAGGTTCTGCCTTAAGGCTCAGGGAAAAACCGGGGGCCCGGAAAGGAGACGGGCTCCCGAATCTATATTTTTTTCGTTCAAAGTTTATTTTTTGAGGTTCAAGTATCCATATCGTTGTAAAGGGGCCTAAATAACAAAGTGCTATTCGAGAGGTTCATGAAGTATTGGGCATCCAATTAGTTGAATGAACAGTTTGTCTGTCAACCTTACGTTATTCAGTTCCTTAATCCTCTTCTTCATCCTCCAAAGCCTCATCCGGTTTATCCTCTTCTTGGCCGCCTCCTTACTGGTCATCCTCAGTATGTCCGGCGGGTTCGCATAAGTAACGACTTACAGAGCAGCCATTGTCTGCCTACCTAGATTCCGCGTTTCCTTCTCTATGTCTCAGCACAAAAAGAATCTAGCGCATCCTATAAGATATTCCTTGTCGCTCAAGCAAGTACTTCCGGATCATTTGCCGAATAAGATGCCCTCTCGCGCCTCTCCGCTTGATCAGGATGTGACTGGAGGTTATCGCTATCCGAACTATCTCGTTCCGGTTAGGGAGCCGTCCGGTCCTTCGCCTGAAAATGCCGACGCCCTTCTCGAAGATGGCTTGGGCTTTGTACCTCATTCCGCGAGGAAGGAACGGGCGTTGCCGTTGCCTCCGCCCGGCTCTTGACCGCTGTTTTAGGAAATAATAAACCAGAAAGCAAACGAGCGCGCCGAGGGCGAGCACGGCCCACATCTGCAGCCGGAACGCGCTCGATATCTTGGCAAGCAGAATGAACGCGAAAATGGCGGAAAATGCCACTGCAAGAACCTGGAAAACGGATGGCCTGGCCGGCCCTGAAATCAGAACCCCGCTCATCTTGGACCCGCCAACAGCGCGCGCTCAATAAATGGTTTTCACCGTCTCCGGCCGTTTCGGACTGGCAAGGGAAGCGCAGGATTGTTTTGGCGCCGAGCTTCCAAAACCGTCCTAAAAAAGCTTAAAAACCGCCTTCTTTGGGCCTTCTCCGATACCACAATGAAACAGGACAAGTTCCTCGCCTTCGGGGTCCACATCGGCACGCAGAAGAGGAGGAAGGACATGGAGGAGTTCGTCTACAAGATCCGCTCCGACGGCCTCGCGGTCATGAACATCCAGAAGGTCGACGAGCGCCTGCAGACGGCTGGGAAGTTCCTCGCAAAGTACAATCCCAACGGGATCCTCGTCGTCGCGGCGCGCGATTACGCCCAGGGCGTCGCGAAGAAGTTCTCCGAGCTCATAGGGGCCCGCTCGATAGCGGGCAGGTTCATGCCCGGATCGCTCACGAACCCCGAATCGCCGGACTTCACAGAGGCCGAGATCGTGGTCGTGGCGGATCCCCTCGTTGATCGCCAGGCGGTCACGGAGGCAAAGCAGCTAGGGCTCCCGGTCGTCGCCTTCTGCGACACGAACAACACCCGCGAGAACGTGGACCTGATAATCCCGGGAAACAACAAGGGCAAGAAGTCTCTCGGGATGCTCTACTGGGCCCTCGCGACGTACGTCCTCCGGGAGCGCGGGGAGCTCCAGAAGAACCTGGACCTCTCAGTCACTCCGGAAGAGTTCGTCGAGCTCTAGGCGAAGCATGACTATAAGGTTCTACGAAGCCGAGGACATCAGGAGGAAGGTTTCCGACATAGTCGCGACCCTGGGCCTCGAGCACGTCGACATGGAGCGCGTCTTCTGCGTGCGCTCGACCGGCTCCCAGGCCCGGCGCACCCTCGCCCGCTGCTACGCCCTGCCGCGCATCTGACAGGCGGCGATGGGAAAGAAGGCCCACTACCTCATCGAGGTCATAAGCGAGGCGTACGACCGCCTGCCTGCGGACGAGAAGGAGAGGACCCTCGTCCACGAGATACTGCACATCCCGCGCGCCTTCGGGGGCGGCTTCCGCCACCACGGCGACCACGTCACTGAGAGGAACGTGGAGAGGCTCTACCAGAGGTACAGGAGCCTAGCCGCCGCGCGCAGGGACGATTCCCAGCTTGGCTCCGGAAGCCCTGTGGAGGAAACAGCCCCTCCCGAGCCTCCTGCCGAAGAGCCGCCAAAGCGCAGAATGTTCATCCGCCTTTTCCGTTGAAAGGGGGCCCCGGCGGGAAAAGCCTTAAATTGGCCCGGAAGGTCCGGTCGGGCATGGCAGACGAGTTCCTCGCTACCCTCGCGTTCATAGCCGTCTTCGTCGTCACCCTTTCGGCGGTGGGGATGGGCCTGAAATGGTTTTCCGACAGCGCGAAGAAGTACCTCGACCGCTACCACAAGAGGCTCCACTATTCCTCGCAGGACGAGTCGGTCCATTACGGCGGAACGGTGAGCGGGCAGGTCAGCCACCCGTCGGCAAGCCCCCAGCAGCACCCGTCAATAGCCCACCATCAGGAGAGGGCGAGGCAGGCCATCCGGAGCAGGGAGCAGATCCAGCGTCCTGGGAGATAAACCGCCCTGGACGGGCGCGCCCGCGGGCGCGCAACTAACTACTTCTTGTCGGAAAGGCTGGTGATGTATCTTTCGGCTTCGAGCGCGGCCTTGCACCCGTCGCCCGCGGCCGAGATCGCCTGTTTGTAGCGCGGGTCGGCGACGTCGCCCGCCGCAAAGACCCCTTCGACGCTCGTCCTCATGCCCTTGTCGGCCTTGATGAAGCCGTGCTCGTCCATGTCCAGGACCCCCCGGAAGGCCTCGGTGTTCGGGACGTGGCCGACAGCAAGGAACATCCCATCAACTGGGAATTCGCTGATCTTCCCGGTCTTGAGATCCTTGAGTTTGAGGGCCCTTAGCTTCGTCTCGCCCGCGAGGACCTCCTCGACCACCGTGTCCCAGATGAAGGAGATCTTGGGGTTCGCCTTCACTCGCGCCTGCATTATCTTGCTCGCGCGCATCTCGTTCCTCCGGTGTATTATCGTCACCTTGTCCGCGAACTTGGAGAGGGTCCCTGACTCCTCGCATGCCGAATCCCCGCCGCCTATCACCGCGACGCTCTTCCCCTTGTAGAAATAGGCGTCGCAGGTGGCGCATGTCGAGACCCCGCGCCCGACTAGCTCCGTCTCCCCCGGGACATTGAGGAACCGGGCGGAGGCGCCCGTGGCGATTATGACGCAGGCCGCATCTATCTCCTCGCCGCTGTCCAGGCCCACCCTGAAGCCGCCAGGCATCCTGGCGAAGGAGACGACCTTGACCGGGATGAATTTGGCGCCGAACTTCTCGGCCTGCTTCCGCATGTCGGTCATGAGGTCCGGCCCGAGGACCCCGTCCGAGAAACCGGGATAGTTCTCAACTAGCGTTGTGAGGGTGAGCTGGCCGCCCTCCTCGTAGCCGGAGACCACTATCGGCTCAAGCTCCGCCCTTGCCGCGTATATCGCCGCGGAGAGGCCCGCGGAGCCCGAGCCCAGGATTGCGACCTTCGTTTTCTGGATGATCTTCTTCAGTTCCGCTTCCATATTGAGAACACAACCTGCCCCCCCTCCCGCCGGGGCGATTTTTATACCCGTCGTTTTGCGGGGCGCCCGCGCTCAGCCAGGCGGAGCCTTCTTTGCGGCGGAGCCGGAGCCGCCGCCGCGGTTGTCGCCGCCGTTCCTAAAGAAGTCCATCAGATCCCCGATGTAGTGGACCTCTATTGCGTTGCTCGCGTGCGGCCTCTTGGTCCGCGCGCCGGCCGTGAAGGCGATGAGCTCCTCCTTCCCGATTGTCCCCTGCTCCACCAGGAACCGGGCGACCGAGCCTATCCTGTCCTCCTTATCTATCCCGGAGAAGACTATGGGCTCCACCCCCCAGGTGAGGCGAAGGCGCCTAGCAACCGCCTCGCTAGGCGTAACCGCCAGAATGGGCTTCTGGAGCCTGAAGCGCGAGATGAGGCACGCGGTGTAGCCGGTGTCCGTGACCGCAACGACCTTGTCGACGGGCATGTGCGAGACTATCGTGTCTATCGAGCTGCTTATCGTGCTCGAGATGTTCCGGAAGGGCGCCTTCTCTATCCTGTGGGCGACGTGGGCGTCCGTCTCGCGGGCGATCCTCGCGAGCTCCGCGACCGCCTGGACGGGGTATTTCCCGATGGAGGATTCCGAGGAGAGCATCGCGACGTCGGTGCCGTCGAGGATGGCGTTCGCGACATCGCTCGTCTCCGCGCGCGTCGGCCGGGGGCTCGAGACCATCGATTCGAGCATCTGCGTCGCCGTTATCGCGATCTTCCCCGCCTGGTTGCACTTCCTTATCAGGCCCTTTTGGATCATCGGTATTCTCTCGGAGGGGAGCTCCACCCCCAGGTCCCCGCGGGCGACCATCAGGCCGTCGGCCTCCTCAAGGATCGCGTCCGCGTTCCTGACGCCCTCGTGATTCTCGATCTTGGCGATTATCCCGGCGCCGCGAACGAGCTTCCTGAGCGCCGAGACGTCGGATGCGTCGCGGGCGAAGGAGAGGGCGAAGAAGTCGGCCTTCTTCTCAAGGGCCCAGGCGATCGCCTCGCGGTCGTTCTTGGAAAGAGAGGGGATTTTCAGCGGGACGGAGGGTATGTTCACCCCCTTCCTGTCTTGGAGCATCCCGGGATTGTCGAAGACGAAGGTCCCCGCGGCCTTGCCGTCCGATCTGGCGAGCGTGCAGGAGAGGGAGCCGTCGGCAATGAGTATTTTCGTCCCGACGGGGACTTCGGGGAGGAAGTTGTAGGAGAAGGAGGTGCGCGCGCCGGGCTCGAAGGAGAACTTCACCTCGCCGCCGGGATAGACGGAGATTGGCCCTGCGACCCTCGTCCTAATCTCAGGGCCCTTGATGTCGACCATTATCGGCAGGTCCGCGACGGAGCGCACCGCCTCCACCATCAGGGAATACTGCTCGAGGGACCCGTGGGCGGTGTTTATCCTCACGCCGTCCATCCCGGCGTCCGCCATCCTTCCCAGGACCTCGCGCTCCAAGGACGCCGGCCCTAGGGTGCATAGGATCCTCGTGCGCCTGCCGGGAGGGAGCCTCGCGTGCGCGCTTTCCCTTGTCATCTGCGCCTTCTGGCCGCAGGCGCCCCTTTAAAAATGCTATTCGGCGGCCCTTCTGCCCCGCTCGCGCTGCTCGCGGCGCAGCCTTATGTAGAAGAAGCCCATGATTATCATCCCCACGAAGAAGACGGGGATCCCTATTATCATCCCTATCCCGGTGATGCTGAGGAGGAACCCTACGATCGTCATCATGAAGCCCGTGAGGACCCTGGGGAAATCGCCGTCCGCAGCCTTGCCCTTGGCGGGGGCCCTTGGAGCGTCTTTCTTTGGCATTGCGCCCCCTCCCGGGCGCCCCGACTATAAAAATGTCACTCCGAAAAGTGGTTAGTTATTTAAAGATTAACTGGAAGGAGTGACAAACCCTAAGGGTGAGCAGAATGATACACAACGAGAAGACAATCGAAGACGTGAAGCGGATTTTCGACCTCAACCTCTACGAGGCGCGCCTGTGGCTCGCGCTCCTCTCGCGGGGGATCTCCACCGCCGGGGAGCTCTCGGAAATATCCGCGGTGCCCCGCTCGAGGGCTTATGACGTCCTGGAAAGCCTCATCGAGAAGAAGCTCATAAGCGCCAAGAAGGAGCAGAGGCCGGTGAAGTACATCGCCCTCCCGCCCCAAGACATCCTCGCCCAGGTCAAAGTCAACTACGACAAGAAGATGGAGGAGCAGAGCAAGATAATCGACAAGCTCAAGACAGGTGAGGTCGCCCAGAAGCTCAAGGACTTCCACATCTCCGGGAGCCAGCTCGTCGAGAAGCACGAGAAGGCGGGGATCCTCCGCTCCCGCAGGGGCATCAGCCACCAGATGGACACGCTCTTCGGCTCGGCCAAGAAGACGCTCGACATCCTCGCGACGCCCGAGGAGGCACACCACCTCTCCAAGTTCCACCTCGACAGGCTGGGCTCGGCATCCGCCAAGGGGGTCAAGATCCGCGTAGCCGGGCCGTTCAAGGAGAGCGACCCGTACTTCAAGGAGCTCCAGAAGATAGCCGAGGTGAAGATCGTGAAGACGATCTCGGCGAGGATCATCCTTCGGGACGGCGAGGAGGCTGTGTTCTCGCTCTTCACGAACAAGGACGTCCACGCCCTCTACGACACGGCCCTCTGGGTGCATTCGCCCTACTTCGTGAAGGCGATGCGCGAGCTCTTCAACCACATCTGGACGGGCAAGTAGGTAGGCCGGGCCGGCGGACATGGCGGCGGACCGGCTCGCTGCGAGGATGCGCGCCCTGGGAGTGAGGATCTGCGGGGACTGCGCCTATCTGAAGGAATGGAACTGCACGGCGTTCAGGACGCCCGTCCCGACGATGGGGAGCGATCCCGCCTGCCTGAAATATCTCCCCAAACGGAAGTGAGCGGATCCTGCTCTCGCTGAGCATGCTCTTCGGAGCATCGGCGGGGGATCTTCTGAAGAGGAAATGCCCAGATAGCGCCCTAGCTAGCCGAGCGCGCGGGGGAAGAATACGGCCTCCCGGCGCAGGATGAACAGGAACGCCTGCGCAAATATCCCGGGAGGATGATGTTTTTCCGGGGGGAGGTGCGCGGCCTTGGCGCGCCGCCCGATGGGCTCAGTGACGCTTCTTCTTCTTCTTTCCCATGCACTGCATCGGGCCTAACTCGCATATATGCGATTTCTTTTTCCGGAGCGCTCCGGATGCGGGCAGTCTCGGGCCGCGGGGCCCTAGAGAGAGCGAGCGAGCGCGCCCGGCGGGGGGGTTAGGGTTAAAAAGTCTATAAGGAGCGCGCGAGAACCGAGAGAGAGAGAGAAGGAGAACGCAATATGGCATCTTCATTCAGATCCTCAAGGTCCTTGGCGGCGCCAAGCTCCCCCTCCCGGGAGGACATCGAGAACATGGTCCCGGGCCTTGTCGAGGAAGATGGGGAGGAGGACGGAGGGATGGGCGACGAGGACAAGGAGCTCTTCATAGACCTAGAGAAGCTCCTGGAACTGCACAGGTCGGTGAGGATCAAGATCCCCGCCCAGACCGCTTCCATCGAGACGACCTCTGAGGAAGGCACGAGGGAGCTGGTCATCACCAAGGGCGAGCAGGACGGCGGGGTAGTCGTCTAGAGGGCGGTACAGGGGAAAACCCAAAAAGCGGCTCCGCACGTTGATCGAAGAAATGGCTCCGGAAACGAGGAAGGGAAAGGGCGCCCTGCCCTTCGGCGTGGCGCCCGAGATAGTAATCCTGGGGATCGTCAGCTTCCTCACGGACGTCAGCTCCGAGATGATCTTCTCCGTCCTGTCCGTCTTCATGACGGCGGTCCTGGGCATCTCGACCGTCCTCGTGGGCGTCCTGGAGGGCGCCGCCGATTTCGCATCCTCGGCCCTGGACTACCTTTCCGGCTGCAAGTCCGACATCAGCGGAAAGAGGAAGCCCCTCGCGGTCGCCGGCTATTCGATATCGACCGTGGCCAAGGCGGTACTCGCCCTGTTCTCGTCGGCGTGGTCCTGTTCCGGCTCATCGACAGGCTGGGCAAGTCCGTGCGCGGCTCCCCCAGGGACGCGCTCATCTCGACGATAGCGAGCAAGGAGAAAAGGGGCCTCTCCTTCGGGATACACAAGGCGTTCGACAAGGCCGGGGCGGTCGTTGGGCCCCTGATCGCATACCTGATCCTGGACAGGCTCGGGCAAACGCCGGGCGCGTTCCGGTTCCTGTTCCTCGTCGCCTTCGTCCCCGCCGTCCTGGCGGTCCTGGTCCTCGCCCTTTTCGTGAGGGACAGGCCCGTCGCGGCTGCGGCGAAGAAGCGTGCGGTCCCGGCGAAGGCGGGCCTTCTTGAGACATACCGCAAGATGAGCGGGGCCTACAAGCGCTACCTCTTCGCCGCGGGGATCTTCTCGCTTGCCTATTTCAGCTACGCTTTCCTCCTCCTGAAGGCCGTCATCGTCGGCTTCGAGGCGAAGGAGATCGCCCTCCTCTACGCCCTCTTCAACCTGACTTTCGTCATCGTCTCCGCGCCGATCGGGCGCCTGGGCGACGGGATCGGGAGGCGCGCGATCGTCGTCCTCGGCTACCTGATCTACGGCGCGGTCTCCATCGGGTTCCTCTTCGCGGGCTCCCGGCTGGCCGTCGCGGCGATGTTCGCCCTCTACGGCGTCTTCTACGCGATAGACGAGGGGCAGAGCAGGGCGTATGTCTCCGACCTTTCGGGCAAGGGCGAGCGCGCCTCTGCACTC
>DYHY01000008.1:0-21591 GCA_020723935.1 Candidatus Micrarchaeum sp. | reverse complement strand
GCGACAGGGATCGTCTACCTCCCGGCGTCGATCATCGCGGGCGGCCTCTGGAAGTACGCCGGGCCCTCTTGGGCTTTCGGCTTCGCCGCGGCGGTGTCCGCAGGCGCCGCCCTCTTTTTCCTGGCCGGCGGGCGAGGGGAAAAAGGATTTAATCGGGAAGCATCTTCCCGCAGGTGATGGACCTCTCCGAGTTCTGCGACTTCCTGGAGAGGGTCGAGGCCGAGCCGTCGCGGAACGCGATGGTGGGGATACTTTCCGAGCTTTTCCACAAGATAGGGCCGCAGGAAGCCCGGGCAGTGACATATCTCCTGCAGGGCGTGGTCGAACCCCCGTTCAAGGGCGTGGAGTTCGGGATAGGGGAGAAGCTCCTCATCCGGGCGATCTCGATGGCGTACGGCCAGGGGAAGAAGGCGGTCCTTTCCGAATACAGGAAGAGCGGGGACCTGGGCCTTGTCGCCGAAAGCCTGCTTTCGAAGGGCAAGAAGCAGGTCCGCCTGGCAGAGGACCTCTTGCCCCTCACGGTGGGCAAGGCCTATTCGGAACTGCGCCGGCTCGCCCTCCAGGCCGGGACCGGGAGCCAGGACCAGAAGATCTCTACCCTGGCATCCCTGTTCGGGCGATGCAGGACGCCTGCGGAAGCGAAGCACCTCGCAAGAATCCCCCTTGCGAAGTTGCGCCTCGGCGTGGGCGACCCCACGATCCTGGACGCGCTCTCGACGCGCTTTTCAGGGGACAAGTCGATGCGCGAGGACCTTGAGGCGGCCTACAACCTCTGCTCGGACCTCGGGAGGATCTCGGAGATAATGTTCTCCGAGGGTGAGGCGGGCCTCTCGAAGGTGGAGATCTCGCCCGGGAACCCGATAAGGCCCGCCCTCGCCGAGCGCCTCAACAGCGGCGCCGAGATAATCGAGCGGATGGGGCCCTGCCTCGTGGAAGCCAAGTACGACGGCTTCCGCGTGCAGATCCACAAGGACGGGGCGAAGATCGAGATCTTCTCGCGCTCCCTCGAGCGCACGACGGACATGTTCCCGGAGATAACCCGCGCGGTGAGGGACCTTCCGTTCGATCAGATGATCTTCGAGGGCGAGGCCCTCGCGTACGACAAGGAGAGGGGCGCCTTCCTCCCGTTCCAGGAGACGATACAGAGGAAGAGGAAGCACGACGTCGCCGGGATGAGCGAGAGATACCCCCTGCGGCTCTTCGCATTCGACCTGCTCTTCCTGGAAGGAGTCGACTACACAGCCCTCCTGTTCGAGGAGAGGCGAAGGAAGCTGGAGAAGATCTTCGCGCTGTCTCCTGGGATATCGCCTAGCGTCGCCCTGCGGGCGAAGACCGGGGAGGAGGTGGACGAATTCTTCCTCTCCTGCGTGGGGAAGGGCCTCGAGGGAATAATAGCCAAGGATCCCAAGGCGAAATACGCGGCGGGGGCGAGGAAGTTCGCCTGGATAAAGATGAAGAAATCCTATACCGAGGCCGGCCTCGCGGACACTATCGACGCGGTCATAATAGGCTATTTCAGGGGCAAGGGCCAGAGGACGGATTTCGGCTTCGGCGGGCTCCTCGTCGCGGTCCTCGACGAGGAGAGCGGCAGGTACGTGAGCGTCGCGAAGGTCGGGAGCGGGTTCTCCGAGGAGGAGATGGCGGCTTTCCCGCAGCTGCTCAAAGAAGACAGGAGCGCGAAGAAACCCCCCAGTGTCGAAAGCGGCCTTGAGCCCGATTTCTGGGTCCTGCCTAGGAAGGTCGTGACGATCGCGGCCGACGAGATAACGAGGAGCCCCACCCACGCGGCGGGCGCTAGCGGCGGGCAGCCCGGGTTCGCCCTGAGGTTCCCGAGGATCAAGGGGGGCGTGCGCGGGGACAAGAAGCCGGCGGACGCGACGACGGTGGCCGAGATCCGCGAGCTCTTCAGGCTGCAGGACGAGAAGCGGACGGCCGTCGCTCCCGGGCGGGAGAGGGACGGGAAGGATAAGCCCGGGCGCAGGAAGAAGCCTAAATAGGGGAAGGAGAACTTCTTGAATCATATGGTGGAAACCGAGGGCGAGCAAGGATCATTCTCAGGCGAAGATGCTCGGAAGGCCGAAGACAACGCAGGCGAGGAGCTTGTCGAGCTTTCCGAAGGTTCCGAAGGTTCCGAAGGTTCCGAAGGTTCCGAAGGTTCCGAAGGTCCGGAAGGGCCCTCTGCGGAGGATTCCGGAAGCGGCCCGCAGGATGCCCCGTTCTACGAATACGATTTCGGGCGCGATGGGCCCAGCCCCGCTCTCCTGCCCCTGGACGAGATCTCGGGCTACCTGGGCGAGGCAGTCCCCTCCGACTTCTTCTCGTCGGGCAGGGCGAGCGGCGATCCCAGGCTCGTCCTCGAGATATCCAAATCCCTGCGCTTCCGCGCGAGGGCTGCGAACGTCGTAGTGACTAGCGGCCTTCTTGAGCCCGTGCAGTTCCTGCGCCGCGCTTTCGCGGGAAGGCTCCTCTCTATCGAGCCGGGCCGCGCGCCCAAGGGCTTCACGGGGGTCGCGGGCGTCGCCGGCCTCCTCGCGGCCCTTTCGGACGGGAAGAAGGGAGGCGTCATCTACTGCTGCCCGGACTTTGCGAACCCCACGGGGAGGCGCATGCCCCTCGCCGAGCGCGAGGAGATAATCGGCGCGGCCCGCAGGGCGGATATGATGATAGCGGAGGACGCATCCAACTCCCTCCTGGGGATGGAGGGCGAGGAGATCCCGCCGATCAAGGCGATGGACGAGGAAGAGAGGGTCATCTACATCGGCGATTTCTCCTCCGTCTTCCTCCCGTCCCTGGGGATGGGCTTCGCGGTCATGGAGGAGGGCCTCGCCCAGAAGGTCGCCGCGGAGAGGGAGGTCTCCCCCTCCGGGCCGGGGCAGCTCCTCGCGCGCAAGTGGCTGGAATCCGGCGGGCCCGAGAGGTTCTCCAGGGGGACGCTTCCCAAGTACGCGAGGAGGATGCACATAGCGCAGGAGATAATATCGTCCGACTTCCCTGAAGGGACCCTTGCCGAGAAGCCGGCGGGAGGCTTCTACCTCTGGCTGAAAATCCCGGACGCCAGGAAGATCCTCTCCGACGCGAGGGGCGAGGGCATCAACTTCGCGTGTGGGGATGAGTTCTTCGCGGACAGGGCGCGCGGGAAGGATCGTGCGCGGATAAACTGCGCGACCCTTCCCGAGGAGAGGCTAATCAAGGGCCTGCGCCTGCTCTCGACGTTCCTGTGATTTTTCCGGGAAACGGGGCCCCGAATTCCGAAAAGCCCGCAATATCTTAAAAACAGTCGATGCACAAAAACATGCATCGGGGGAGGAACGCGATGGATTTCGACAGGCTGAAATCGAGGCAGGCGGGCAGGGCGCCCAAGTCGGTGATACGCCAGATAATGGCCGCGAGTTCCGGGAATGCGCAGATAAGGTAGGTATTCGGGAGCAGGCGGATATCCTTCCGCAGACAGCAACGTGTCGCTCTTCGAGAAGGGGATATTCCTTGCGGTCGCCGACCCGCAGGGCTC
The DNA here is from genome assembly GCA_020723935.1 of Candidatus Micrarchaeum sp. Taxonomy (GTDB): domain Archaea; phylum SpSt-1190; class SpSt-1190; order DYHY01; family DYHY01; genus DYHY01. Next base: position 18,083 of record DYHY01000008.1, on the reverse strand, counting down.
GGACAGGACGACGACCAATTACATCCAGACGGACGGGATAACCCACCTCAGGCAGAGGTTCGCGCAGACTCTCGAGAGGCGCGAGGGGATAACCGTTCCGGCCGACGCCCTTCCCTATGTGACGATCGGCTCGCAGGAAGCCCTCAAGCTCGTCGCGCGCGCATACGTAGACAAGGGGGACGCGGTGATAACCCGGGCTCCGGGATATCCGGGCCTCCTCAACGCCTTCAAGGTCGCCGGCGCGCGGATAATCGGGATCCCGACGACCGAGGACGGGATAGACCTTGGCGTCCTTTCGCGGGCGGTCCGGGAGAGCCGGCCCAAGCTCATCGCGTTCAATCCCGTCTACAGCAACCCCGACCAGCAGATCTTCCCGCCCGAGGTCCTCGCCGGGATAATCGAGATCGGGCGCGATGCTCCTGGAGGATCAGGCGTACCTGGAGCTTGCCAAGGGGCGGGCGAGCATGCGGGCGATCAACCCGGACGTGGTCCACACCAGGACCACTTCCAAATCCCTCTCGCCGACGAGGGTGGGCTTCTCGTCGCGCCCAAGGACGTGATCAAGGCGGTCGACCCCATCAAGCAGAACAGCAACCTCTGCGGCTCGGGCTCCGACCAGGCTTTCGCATACGAGCTCCTCCTCGACGGCGCCGAGTGGGAGGAGAAGAATCCTGGGAAGGAGAGGACGGCGAGGGCGAGGTATCGGGCAATCGGCCTCGAATACAGCCCCGCGCTCCTTGACTCCTACTCCGGGCGCCTCGCGAGGAACAGGGGCAATTACCTCGCGCGCTCGGGGGATTCGGCCGAGATCTTCGCGTGGGAGTTTTCGGGCACCCCCGTCGCCGCGAGGTTCGGGGTGATGTTCGCGTGGGTGGAGCTTCCGAAGGGGACGGGGTCCGAAGCGCTCGCCCGCGAATACCTCAGGGAAGGGGGGACCTTCGTCCCCGGCCCGGCCTTCGACACGAACGGGGACGGGAGCTTCGACAATTTCTACAGGTGGAACTTCACGTCGATGCCGGCGCAAGCGTTCAAGGAGGCGATACGCCTCCAGAGGAAGGCCTACGAGAGGCTGACTGGGAAGTAGGCCTTAAGGGGCCCTTTCGGAAGCGAGCCTGCAGATGGCTCTTGCCACAACCGGCCTGTCCGTGTCGTAGGTGAGCCTCGCGAGGGCGTCCTGCGCGCAGAGCCATCCGAAGGCGACGTGCTCGTCCGACAGGCGCACCGCGCCCTCGGCTACATTGGCAAGCTCCGCCAGGAAGAACGCGACCGTCTTGTGGACGCGCGCGCCGTCCTTGGCCCTGAAGAAATAGTCTATCTGCTCGGCGAACGCCGGGACAACGCTTATGCGCGAGATCCCCGTCTCCTCGGAAAGCTCGCGCCTCGCCGCGTCCATCGCGCCCTCACCCTCCTCGACGTGGCCCTTGGAAAGCCCCCAGTAGCCGTCCTCCTTGTATTGCAGGAGGAGGAATTCCGCCTCCCCGCCGATGGCGGCGTTCCTGCGGAAGACGACGAAGCCCGCGGAACGCTCTTCCCTGGTTGCCGGAGACGCTGCCATGCGCCCGGGCGGCGGCGCCCAACCTTTTTTAAGTTGCGGTGCCGGCCCGGCCCCATGATATACAGCGACAGGGACATACTGGCCCTCGTGAAGGAGGGGAAATTCAGGATAGAGCCCTTCGAGAAGGGGAACGTCGGGCCCTCTTCGATAGACCTGCGCCTCTCCGACGAGTTCATGGTCTTCAAGACGATCTCCTCCACCCACGTGGACCCCCTCAAGGGCGACGGGACGGAGTATCTGGAGCGCGTGAGGACCAAGGATTTCGTGATACATCCGGGAGAGTTCGTCCTCGCGAGCACCGTCGAGAGAATAACCCTCCCGGCGGACGTCGTCGGGACGCTGGAGGGCAGGAGCGGCTGGGGGCGCCTCGGGGTCATAATCCACACAGCGGGATTCATCGACGCGGGCTTCTCAGGGCAGCTCACGCTCGAGATCGCGAACGTCGGGAAGATGCCCGTCCTCATCCGCGCCGGGAGCAGGATCTGCCAGCTCGTCCTCTTCAGGATGACGTCGGAAGCCGACGTCCCCTACACCAAGCGCAAGGGGAGCAAGTACGCCGGCCAGGCCGGGCCGACCGCGAGCAGGATCGGGAAGGACGACAAGGCCCAAGGCCGGGGCCCGGGACGTAAATGGGGGACGAGGAGATCGAAAGGAAGTTCCTCGTAAAATCCTTCAGCCCGAGGTCGGCGCTTAGGAGCTTCCGCGAGGAGGCGCACTATTTCCCTTCGGAGAAGAGGGGACGGAGATGAGGATCCAGGACAGGGAAGAGGAGACTGTCCTCAAGGCCAAGGCCCGTAAATCAAGGCTCACGAGGGAGAGGATGCGCCTGCCGATATCGCGCAAGGCATACCGCCTCCTTTCGAAGCTCGCCGGCGGGGAGCCGATCCTGCGCAGGATCTACTAACTCCCTGGCAGGCCCAAGACGACCGTGTGGGTGTACTGGGGGAAGCTTTCGGGCCTCGTGCGGGCGGAGGTTGGGTTCGCATCCGAGGCGGCCGCGCGCAGGTTCAGGAAGCCCGGCTGGATGGAGCAGGAGATCACGGGGACCCGCCTCGGCAGCAACAGGGAGCTCTACCTCATGACGCGGCGCGAGTTCCTGCGCGAGCTCGCCCGCTTCCTGCGCTAGAGGGAAAGCACTTCGCGCAGGTCCGATATCCTCCGGTCGGCCTTCGGCACAGGAATCCCGCCGCATTTCCCGTCGCGGTCGATGAGGACTGTGAAAAGCCCAGCCTTCTTGGCGGGGACGATGTCGTGCGAATACGAGTCGCCTATCATCACGGCTTCCGACCGCCGCATGCCCGCCCTCCTCAGGGCGAGCCGGTAGTATTCCGGATCGTGCTTGTCCACGGGGTCGCCGAAATGGATGCCGTCGACTTGCTCCGAAACCCTCCTGAGGGCCAGGCGGCCCATCTTGCTGGCCCTCGACGCCCGCGGGTCGTAGAAGAACTCCATTTCCCCGCCGCGCCGGCCGTGCGACAGGAAGACGTCGCTTGCCGTGAGGAGATAAATCCGAGCCCCCCGCCTCTTCAGGGCGCGGAGGGAGGGCGCGGAGGGTTTCCGGATAGGGCCGGGTTCCCTCACGCACGCCCCGCCAGTACGCGCGGACGGCTTCGTGTACCTGCTTGTCCGTGAGGCCGAGGCCGAGGTCCTCCGAAACCGCCTTTGCCCAGAGGTGGTGGGACCAGCGGAAGTTGATCCCGCGGCTGCTCCTGACGGCCCGCCCCAGCTCCGAAAGCCTCGCATCAATCGGTGCTCCGCGGCCATTCCCCTTCCTTTTCCCGAGGTTTGCGGAGCCGAGAAGGTCGGTCCTTATCCTTTCGAACGCCCGCGCCACGAGCCTGCCCGCCCGCCTCCCGCGCAGGGACGCGACGTATTCCCCGGCGCTCAAGGAGCCGGCTTGCGACGGGAAATGGAAGGTTGTGTAATTTATGTCGAAGAAGTAGGCCTTGAACCTGAGACCCGGCGCGCCACGGGCCGGTTAAAAATAAAAGCGTTTATTAGGCGCCGCCGGCACCCAAGTAAGTCCCGTGAATGATGAGCCCACAGGGTATAGGAGCCGAAAAGCCTTGACTTGGCCGCTCCAGTCTGACACACTTCCCGCCGAAGGCGGAGGTAAAACATTCGGACGAGTCCTCTTCGGAGGACTCCGGTCCGACACGCAAAACGCAAGGGAACGGGACGGTGGCGGGAAGCGGATCCGTTTCCTCCCCGTCCTGCTTCTTCTTGCGCTCCTCATCCTCCTCGCGGCGCCGGCCTATCCGAGCGTCTGCTCGACGCCCTGCGACAGCAAATGCCCGACGGCGAACGGCACGCCCGTCTGCGAGCCGATAAACTTCGCCGCGGATGCCTACCTGCAGAAGGGGGTCCTCACGTATGGGGAATCCACATGGGCGGACGTCGTCGTCAGGAGCAGCGAGCAGAACGTCACGATCTCTTGCACCTACACCTTCGACGGCACGAACAGGACGGCGCCCGTATCTATACCAAACGACGGCGCGGAGCATCCGATAGGGAACGAGACGGTGACGGCGCCCGGCGGGATCCTGGACTACCAGCAGATAGTGCAGATAAAGATCCAGGAATACTGCTCCGCGCACATATCCAACGCCTCCGATCCTTCTGGGAGATACCTCTGGTGCGGGGCCTCCTGCGCCGATTTCGCGAAGCTCTACACATATCCCACATCCGGGCAGATAGAGGAATACCAGCTCGCCAAGCTCAACGCATCCAACTACCTGACGACCGGCCTCAAGGCCCTCGCCGACGCCCAGAAGCTCCTCTCCAGGGCGCAGGAGGCCCTCGCGCGCGCCCAGGCGGCCGGCCAGGACACCGCGTACGCGCAGGAGCGCCTGGACTACGCGCAGCAGGAAATAGCCCTCGCCCTCGTCTACCACGGGCAGGCTTCCTACGCCTTCGACCAGAACGACTTCCCGGCGGTCGGCGGGAGCGTCTACTACATCGTCGTCCATGCCGCGGCTGCAGGTAGCTACGCATCCCAGGCATATTCGAGCCTCGTCTACACCCAAGACACCTACGCCTACCTCAACTGGTACATCAATTCCACCGGGATACTGATCGGGGAGATAACGCAGATAATCAACGACCTGCAGCCGGTGATAAAGAACAACCCCGGCGGGCCCCTGGGCAAGGAGATCGCGGGATGGGCGGAGAACCTGACGATCGCAAGGAAGCTAGTCGAGGACGCGCAGGATCTCATGCGCAAGGGCGACACCGAGGGGGCGAAGGACCTCCTCCAGCAGGCCCGCGACATCCTCCTGAGGATAAGGCAGGCAATTGAGAAGGCGTTCGACCGTGTCTACACCGAACTCCTCAAGGCGGCGAACAACGACTATCTCGCGGCCCGCGGGGCGGCGGACAGCCTGTGGGCCCTCGCGAACAAGACCTTCACGGTCAAGGGGATCAACGACGGGGATTTCAAGGCGATAGGGGCGATGCTCGGGAAGGCCGAGATCCACCTCGCCCACGCCAAGGCCCACATAACGAGGGCGGAGAACACGACGAACATGGACGAGCTGAGGAAGGCCGTGAACGCGGGCTTCGCGGCGGTCGCCAACGCCCGCTTCCAAGTGATATTCGCGACGCTCAAGTACAAGATAGCGACCTTCAAGACCGAGACGCTGATCTTCGTGATGACGATCGCCGCAGCCATCCTCGCGTGCGCCGTGATAGTCAAGGACATCATAGACACCTCCAGGAAGAAGCGCCTCGAGCTGGTCAGGACGGACATCGTCGGCGAGCCGAGGGCGCAGGAATGGGCCCGTCCGGGGAAAAAGGCGCCGCCCGGAGCCGGGCCGCAGGGGAAGAAGAAGCAGGCTAGGCGGGCGCCGCCCAAATTCTCGCCCGACGCAAGCGAAACGGTCGGCGGAAGGTCGTTCTAGGAGCCTAGAGCGTGTCGATTGATTCGTCCAGCTTCTCGAAGAGCGCCTTGAGATAGGCGCGCATCGCGGCCTTCGCTTCCTCGGGCGACGTCGCCTGGTAGCGGTAGAAGAGCCGGCGGTGGGGCTCCTGCCTGCGGATCACGAGGCCGGCGGAGACGAGGTTGCAGAGGGACCGCTGTGCGGTCGTCCTGTCCCGCCCGATCTTGCGCGCTATCTCCTCGACGTCCAGCGGCCTGCTGCTCGAGACCGAGACAATGTGGTAGGTTGTTATCTCTATCTCGCGCAGGCCGAACACGAGGCGCAGGACCTCCTCGGGGTCCAGCTCGCGCGAGGAAATCAGCTGCCTCCTTATCTCAATCCTCAAGTGAACCGCCCCGGCGCCATCTGTTCAACAAAAGCGCACAGAATCCGGAAATAAAAAGCTCTCCGGTCCGGGGCCGGGAAGGCCCGCGAAACGCTTAAAAAGGGCATGCCTTTTGGCCCCGACGGTGACAGTGCCGAAAATGGGCAAGGGAGATTCTTCCAGCGACTGGGAAGACGACGAGGAAGGCGACGACTGGGAGAAGGACGAGGACGCGTCTGAGTCGGGCGAGAAGGACGATTGGGGAGAATCCGACGAGGACACTGATAGCGACGAGGGCGAGGAAGAGGAAGAGGGCCCCGAAGAGAGCGGAGCCGAATAGGCCGCCGCGGGCTCCCTGCGCGAGTTTCCTAAAAATCTGATTCTTTCGGCCCGCCCGGACGGGAGGACGGGGCGGCGGTTTTTTCTGATCAGGCGGCTGGACCCTGGGCCGCCGGGGATGCGGGAGATTCGGGAAGTGTGGGAGATGCGGGCGCCCGGGGCACCCCCCCTTCTTCCTCGGCAGGCTGGACTTGCGGCCGGTTTATCTTCCTGAGGAACTCGGGCGTCGGCTGCGAGATTATCTTGGAGACGCCCTCGCCCTTGTTCATGAACACGCCGACGAGCTCGTCGCACGAGCGCATCACCGCGTCGTTGTGGGTTATCACGACTATCTGCGAGCTCTCGGAATAGCCCGACAGCAGCGTCGCCAGCTTCTGCGAGTTGTCCTTGTCCAGCGCCGCCTCGACCTCGTCGAACACGTAGAAGGGGGCTGGGGTGTGCTCCTGCACCGAGAAGATAAACGCGAGGGCGGCTATCGTCTGCTCGCCGCCGGAAAGGAGGTCGATCCTCAGGACCTGCTTGCCTGGAGGGGACGCGGCGATCGTGAGGCCTCCGTCGAAGGGCGCCTCGGGATTCTCCAGGGAAAGGCTCCCGGTGCCCCCTGAGAGGCGCGAGTAGATCCTCGTGAAATTGAGGGCGATCGCCAAGTAGTGCTCCATGAAGACGTCGCGCTTCCTCTTCTCGACCTCCGCCATGAAATTGAGTATCGCGCCCTTCTCGGACTCGAGGGTTTCCTTGCGCGTCTCGACCTCCTTGAACTCGTCCTGCGCCTCCTCGAACTGGGTGAGCGCCATCTGGTTTATCGCCCCCAGGCGCGCCATCCTGCGCCCGAACATCTCGATCTTGGCCTGCAGCTTCCTCGCGGTGCCCGCGACGAACCTCGTCTCGCCGGCTATCTGCGCGGAAAGGCCGGCTATCTCGCTCTCCTCGCCCTCGCGGCGCAGCGTCAGGAGGTTCTTCTTCCCCTCGATGGCGCTCCTCCTCGCCATGAGCTCGTAGCGCTTCTGCTCCTCCTTCGCTAGCGAGACGGAGATCTTCTCCTTCCTCGCGATCGCCTCGTTCAATCCCTTCTGCTTGCGCGAGACCTCCTCCTCGAGGGCCTTGACGCGCTCCTCGAGGCCGGCGCAGTCCTTCTCGAGGCCTTCGGCTTCGGATGCCATCTTGGCTTCCTCGCCCTCCAGGTTCCTGGACAACTTCCTGAGGCTCTCCGCCTCGAAGGCGGCCTGGTTCTTCATCCTCCCGACGTGCTCCTGCTTCTCGAGGGCCAGATCCGACTGGCGCTTGCGCAGGCCCGAAAGGACCCCCTCGAGCCGGGATATCGCCTGGAAATCCGTCTTCCTCTTCTCCGGAGCCTGCAGGGCTCTCTCGGATTCCTCGGCTTCTGCCAGGCTCTTCCTCAGGCCCGCAAGCTCCTTCGCGGCCGCGTCCTTCTTCGCGAGCGCCCCGTCGCGCTCCTTCTCCGCCGCGAGGAGCTTCTCGGAAAGGCGCCTAGCTTCCGCCGCCTCCTGCTGGCCAGGCGAAAGGGAGGAGATCCTGGAAAAGAGCTGCTTTTCCTCCAGTATCGCGGAGTTGAGGGCTACTTGCTTCTCCTGGCTCCCGACGGAAAGGGCGGCCCTGCGCGCTTTGAGCTTCTCGAGGGCTTTCCTCGCCGAAGACAGGTCCTCCTCGAGCTGCTCGCGGAGGACGGTTGCGCCGGCTTCCACCAACCTGCCGCCGAAGGCCACGAGGACCCCGGAATCCGTGAAGGCGTCCCCCGCGGAAAGCGCCTGCCTGATGCTCCCTACCCGGGCGCGCCCGGAGATTATCGCTGAAATCGCCGGGACGAACAGATCGTCCCTGAACGAGAAGAATTCCCTCGCCCGCTCCTGCGCCTCGCTCCCGGAGGGCCTGCCCTCGAGGACCACGATGAACGTCCTTTCGAGGCCCCTCCTCGCGACGATCCCGGCAACCTCTTCAGCCGCCGATCGGGTCTCGACTGCTATCGCGCGCTTGAGAATCTCGCCTCCAAGAAGGCCCGTGTATTCTGGCTTCTTCGGCTTGACCGACTCCGAAATCCGCCCCGCGAAGCCGCGCACGCGCGCTATCTCCTCGTCGACCTTCAGGGACCCTGCAGTCTCCAGGCGCGCGGAAACCGCGGAAGCCGTCCCCTGCGCCTCGTCGTGCGAGCGCTCGACCGACGCCGATTCGTCCCGAAGGGCCGCCGCCTCGCGCTCCAGATCCCTGACGCGCGAGAGGAGCTTCGCGTGCTGGGCTTCCAGCTTCTTCGCTTCCTCCTTCTTCCTCGCGGCGGAGGCCTTCAGCTCGCTGAGCCCCTTCTCGCAAGACGATCTCTCCTCCTCGGAGCGCGCGGCCCTGGCGGACGCCGAATCCTGCTCAAGGACGAGTTCCCTCTCGCGCCTGCGCATCTCTGAGAGGCTCTTTGCCACGGCAGCCTTCTGCTCCTCGAACCTTGACTCCTCCTTGCTCTCCTCGGAGAAGACGGAAAGGAGCCTGACGCGCTCGGCCTCCCTCTCGGAGATCTCGGCCGACACCTTGGAGAGCTCGGATTCTATGGATTCTATCTTCTCCTCAAGGGCCTTGATGCGCTTCTCGACTGAGGGGAGCTCGCTTTCGGCGATGTTCTTCCTCCGCTCCCTGCTGGAGGAGACTCCAGAACGCAGGAATTTCACCCTGTCGCGCTTGGCCTGGAGGGCCCCGGAAAGCTTCTCGGATTCCTTGACGACCCTGATGCTCTCGCCCGACTGCTGGGCGCTTATCTCCAGATCTATTTTCCTGATCTCCTCGCGGACGGCGTCGATCTTGCCTAACGCCTCCTTCAAGGCCTCGTCGACGGAGGCGAGGCCCTTGTCCTCGGTCTCCAGCTCCGCGGAAAGGCGCGTCCTGGACGCCTCGTGCTCCTCGATGCGCCTCTTGACGAGGCTCGCCTCGAAGACGCGCTTGAGCGCCTGGAGGCGCTCGTGCTTCATCGCCTGCTGGCGCTCCTTCTTGAGGCGCTCCAGGTTCCTCTGGCGCTCCCTCAGGAGGGAATTGATCTCGGCCACCTTCTGCTCGACCGCGGCGAGTTCGAGCGCCGCCTTCTGCTTCTTCTCCTCGTACTCCTTTATCCCAGCTATCTCGTCGATTATCTCGCGCCTCTCCTGCGAGTTCTGCTTGACGAGGCCGGCGATCTCGCCCTGCTGGACGATGTTGTGGCCGTCCGGAAAGATCTTGGCCCGCGAGAGGAGGTCCGTCACCTGGAGGCGCTTCATCCTCCTGCCGTTCACCCGGTAGGCGCTCGCGCCGTCGTGCTTGACCTTGCGCGAGATCGTCACCTCGTCCCCCAGCTCCTCGCCGAAGGCCTTGTCCGCGTTGTCTATCACGAGGCGCACCTCGGCGAAGGGGGGCTTCTGGGTCTTTGAGTTGAATATGAGCTCGCCCCCCTTCTTCGCGCGCATGAGGGTTATCCTGCTGCTCCCTATTACGAAGAAGAGGGCGTCCATTATGTTGCTCTTCCCGCTGCCGTTCGGGCCGACTATCCCGGTGAGGCCCCTCGCGAAGTTTATCGTTGTGAGCTTCGAGAAGGATTTGAAGCTCTTCATCGTGAGGGAAAGGAGATGGGCCATCCGGGAAGGGGGCTGCCAGGCTCTTTTTTATAAGTTCCCAGCGGGCGCTGGAAAGGCAGCATGGCGAGGCGGCGCGCCCGGACCCGGATTCCCTTCAGCCTTCTCATCCTTCTCCTGTCGGCTTGCGTCCTCGCAGGGTGCGCAATACCGGCGAACGGGCCCGATGGGTGGGGGGACGCGGCGCTCCCTCGGGGGCCTCAGGTGCCGCCGGCGCCTCCGGCAGCCGCCCCGTCCGGGGGGAACCTGACGGTCGTCTTCATCAACGTCGGCCAGGGCGATTCGACCCTCCTCGTCGGCGGGAACGCGTCCGTCCTCGTGGACGCGGGGAAGGCTTCCGCCGCCAGGGAGGCAGTCCTCTTGGAAATCTCCGCGCGGAACATGTCGGTCCTCGCCGCGGCCGTCGCGACGCACGCGGACGCCGACCACATAGGCGGCTTCCCCGCGGTTTTCTCGCGGATCAACGCAAGCTCCGTCTGGGACAGCGGCCTGGGGAAGGGGACCGGGGCGTATTCGGACTATTCCCTGGCCGCCGCGCGCCTCGGCGTGCGGTATCCCAAGCGCGGCCTTTCCGAATCCTTCGGCGACGGCTTCTCCCTCGAGGTCCTCAACCCGACAGACCCCCACCAGTTCCCCGCCGACGATTACAACAACAACGGCATCGTCCTCCTCGCGAGGAAGGGCGCCTATTCGTTCCTCCTCACCGCGGACTGCGAGGCGGAATGCGAAGACTCCCTTGTCCAGGCGGGCCTCGGGCAAAACTCCACCGTCCTGAAGGTTGGCCACCACGGGAGCAAGTATTCGACGGGCGCCTCCTTCCTCGCCTGGGTCCGCCCGGAATACGGGGTGATTTCCGTCGGGCAGAACAGCTACAATCATCCCGCGCCGGAGGCCCTCGGCCGCCTTTCGGCCGCGGGAGTGGAAGTCCTCCGCACAGACGAGAGAGGGACTATCTACGCGACGACGGACGGGAAGAACGGCATCTCCTGGTCCTCTTCTAGATAACCTGGTAGACCTTGACGAACGAGTTCTGGTGCACGAGCCGTATGTGCTCGAGGCCCGCGGAGTCCTGGAACCACATCTTGAAGAAGAGGGAATCCGTCGGCTCCTTGGAGAGGACGCAGCCCTGCCCGTTGCACGTCGCGGCGATGACGGCTGCGTTCTGCCCTATCAGGACGCAAGGAGAGTCGCCCGGGACGTCGCACGTCCTGGGGATGTCTAGCCTCCCCGCCCCTTGCTGGGAGAGGAAGGCGGCGACGGAGCTGTCGTTCCTCTGCACGACCGTGAGGGGGCCGAAATGCGCGAGGCGCTCGCTGCAGGCCGCGTCGGAGCATTCCGTCCCCTGGAAGGGGTAGACAATGTACTGGTCTATTTTGTCGCCGTTCGCCGCGATCTTGGAGACCGCCGAATACTTCCATATCATGCCGGCGTCCAGCACAATGTAGGTTATGTTGTAGTGGCGCAGGTAGTCCAGGGCTGTCGGGAAGTCCAGCTTCCAGCCGTCCCTGTCGAAATGCAGGGACGCGTTCTCGGACGGCGCGGTGAGGAAGGATGCCGCCTCGATGTTCCTGAGCGTGAAGAGGTTGCGGGGATCCACGACGCTCGTCCTGTTGGCTATCACCTGTATTATGTACCCATAGTCCCACCAGGAGAAGACGACCGAATCGGAGGGCGAGTGGTCCTTGAGCCACGTCAGGCCCTCCTGCCACTGGTCGTTCATCGTCGTCCTCGTGCCGGTCGCGTAGGCGTTGGCGACGTATGCCTGCGCGAGGAGGGAGACCGCTATTATCGGGACGAAATACCACCCGCGGAGGTTAAGGCCGAGGACCTTCCTGTCCTTGGAGACGACCTTCCAGAGGAAATAACCGGCGACTATGGAGACGGAGACTGCGGTGCCCGTTATCAGGCGCACCGCACCGCGCCCGAACCAGAGGCCGTAGAGGAAGAAGACGAGCATGAAGAGCTTGAGCTCGTCCACCTTCTTGTCCTTGAGGACGAACTCGTAGACAATGTAGAGGGCGCCGACCATGGATATCAGGAAGACGCTGAAATACTTGAAGCCGGGCCAGAGGCCCGAGAGGGCGGTGAGGCCCATCTGGCCCATGAAGTCGTCCCAGCTTGTGAGCTTGTTCTGCGCGATGGTGCTCGCGAGGCCCGCGTCCGTCGCCCCGATGTTGAAGTTCACGGCGAAGCCTATCAGCTGGGAGACCTTGGCAGGGAAGACGAAGTAGAGCACGACGAAGATGATCGCGATGTGGATCACGCCGAACCTGGGATGGGCGTACTTCTTCACAAGGACCATCGCGAGGACCATGAGCGCAAGGACCGCTATCGTGAGCTGGAGGGTGTGGGGCGCGGGGACGAAGCCGAGGGCTATCGAGACGATGCAGGCGATGATGCTAGCGGATGCGACCGGCTTCTTGAGCTCGAGGACGAGGGCGCAGAAAGCGTAGAGGAGGAGGAGGAGCTGGCCTATCTGCACGCCGCCCCAGGTGAGGCCCATCAGGAACAGGAAGGCGCCGGAGAGGGCCGAGAAGACGTGGTTTTTCCGCTCTATCGCATGGACGAGGAAATAGAGGGAGAAAAGGAGGAAGAACATCCCGAAGCCCTCCTTGTAGCCGAAGCCGGCGAAGGTGCGCGAAAGGGCCGCGGGGACGACGCCGTAGAAGGCGGCCGAGATGAGCCCGGCTGTCTTGCTTTTGGAAAGCGCTGAGACAAGGAGGAACATCGGTATCACCTGCAGGGCGCCCATTATGGCTGGGTAGAGGAAGACTGTCTGGTAGGTCGTGAGCCCCTTGAAGAAGAAGGAGCCTATTATCTTCATCCAGCCGACGAGTATGTAGAGGAAGGCCTGGTCGGCGTAGAGGGGGAGGGGCCGCCCGACCGGATAGTAGCTCTGGTAGTCGACCGCCGGGAGGCTCCCGTGGGTGACGTAATAGTCCGTCATCTTGTAGAGGTAGTAGGGATCGTCCAAGTTCACGTACTTGTTCGTCGTGTAGGGGACGTAGCGGACGTAGAAGGCAAAGAGGAGGATTGCTATCAGGGCCAGGTACTGCCAGTTGAAAAGGAGGAGCTTCTTGAAGTCTATCTCGATTTTCGGGAGGAATGCCATCTTTCGCCGCAATGGGCCCCTCCCGGCCGTTTTTAACCCTACCTCCCGCGCGCGGGCGCAGGGGCCCGGCGGGGGAAGCCTCGGCGCTCACTATTTTAAGCGGCCGCGGGGTCTCCGGGGGAGCCAGATGCTCCTCAAGGTAGAAAACGTCGCCAAGTCATACGGCAGGAAGAGGGTCCTTTCCGGCGTCTCGCTCTTCGTCTCGGAAGGCGAGATAGTCGGGATACTGGGCCCCTCCGGCGGGGGCAAGTCGACCCTCGTCAAGATAATATCGGGCCTGGAAGAAGCGGATTCCGGGAGCGTCAGCCTGCACGGCCGCCTCGGCTACGTCCCGCAGCAGGATTCCTTCTACCCGTTCCTGACGGTCGCCGAGAACATCGGGTATTTCGCGGCCCTCAGGGGTGAGGCGCTGGGAAAGGGCTTCTTCGGCCTGGACCCAGACCAGCAGGCCTCCGAGCTTTCCGGCGGGCAGAGGAAGAGGCTTTCCATCGCCTGCGCGCTCACGGGCGGGCCGGACCTCCTGATCCTGGACGAGCCGACTGTGGGCCTGGATCCTGTGAGCAAGAGGGACGTCCTGTCGTTCCTCGCGGGCCTGGGCACGGCCTGCCTGATAGTCACCCATCTCATGAACGAGGCGGAGGAGCTCTGCGACAAGGTGATCCTCCTCTCGGGCGGGGTTGTGAGCGATTCGGGGTCCCCCGCGGCCCTGAGGAGGAGGCACAAGGCGAAGGACCTTGAGGAGGTGTTCGTAAAGGTTGTCAACCGCAGCGTCAGCAGCGGCCCTCGCAAGGACGGTTAGGAAAGACCTCCTGTTCTTCCTGCGCTCAAGGAACGCGATAATACTCCTCCTCGTCGTGCCCCTTTCGGTGGTGCTCATCCTCGGGAACGTCTTCAACCAGAAGGCGGCCAGCGGCGTGAAGGTGCTCGTCTGCTCGGAGGACGCGGAGCTGGGCGCCGCATATTCGCAGGCCCTCGGGCGGGGGAAGCTCTTCTCCGTCGAGACCGGGAGCGGCCCGCTGTGCAGGGACGAGGGGAAGGCCAGGATCCTTTCCGGGAAGCTCTCCGCGGAGATCTTCGTCCCGGCCGGAGCCGCGCGGGCGATAAGGGAGAACGGCAGCGGCCAGGGGATAGAAGTCTACTACGACAACTCGCAGGAGGACACCGCCTCCTTCATAGTCACCTACATCTCCGGGATAACGGGCGTCATCTCGGCGAACATATCCGAGGAGTTCATCGGCTCCGCCTGGCGGGGCCTCGAGAGGATGGGCGAGCAGATAGAGGTCGCGGGTTCGCAGCTCTCCCAGGTGCGCGGCCGCCTCGCGCTCGTCTCTGGCAGGATGGAGTCGGCGCGCCTGCAGCTTGAGAACGTCTCGGTGTCCGGCTTCTACTCCAAAATGGGGGATATGGAGTCGTTCCTGAACGAGGAGAGGGCGACCCTCCTCCTCGCCAATTCCAGCCTCACGGGGGTAGGCGAGAGGCTCTCCAGGGCGAACGAGACGCTCAACGACTCTCGCGCCCTCCTGGCCGATGCGGACGGCCTCCTCGCGGAGGACATCAAGACGACGGACCTCCTCCTTGACGCGACGAGGCTCACCGAGGCGTCGTTCAACTCGAGCTATTCCATCCTCTGCTCGGTCTCCGCCTGCCCGAACGCGAGCGCCTCCGTGGTCACCGACCTGCGCATGAGGCTGCAGGGGCGCCGGGACAAGGAGCTTGAGATGCGCGCGAAGATAGCGACGATAGATTCCAACCTCACGGAAATGCAGGCGGAGCTAGCCAACGCCACCGCCCAGGTCTCCGAGGGGCGCGACTACCTCGCCAGGGTCTCCGGGCAGCTGGGCGCGGCATCCAACCTCCTCTCCGACATGCGGGGGAGCCTCGCCGATTTCGAGGCGATGAGGAACAATTCCATATCGGACCTGGACTATTCAAGGCAGGCCTTCGGGAACATATCCTCCGAGATCGAGTCGAGCCTCCCCAAAATAGAGGAAGCTAGGGGCGCCCTCGCGCGCATCTATTCCAGGGACCCGGCGGGGATAGTGACGCCGGTCTACCTGAAGCCCTCCGCGATCTTCTCGGCCGGCGGCTTCAGCTACGTCTACCCGGTCCTGTGCGCGATGGTCCTCATGTTCAACCTGTTGCTCCTCGGCGCGAACGGAATGATAGCCGAGAGGAAGGGCGGGACGCTCCTCAGGAGCTACCTCGCCAGGCCCTTCGCAGCCCTCTTCGTGCTCTCCAAGCTCTTCGCCCTCGTCGTGGTCGGGACCTTCGAGGCGCTCCTGATGGTGGGCGTCGCGTATCTCTTCTACGGGACGAGGCTTTCGAGCGCAATGTGGTTCTCGCTCTCCGCCCTGGCCGTCTCCGTCCTCTTCGCGGCGATGGGGCTGGCGATAGGGCTCCTCGTCAAGGACGAGAGCTCCGCGCTCCTCGTGACCGTCGGCGTCTCGATCCCCTCGATCTTCCTCTCCGGAGGCCTCCTCTCCTTCGAGTTCCTCCCCGCGGCGATAAAGCCCGTCTCCCAGGCACTCCCCCTGAGCCTCTCCTCGCAGGCGATGCGGGCGAGCGCGGTCTACGGCGCGCAGCCGGATTTCCTCGCGCTTTCGGCCTACGCGGCGGTCCTGCTCCTCGCGTCGATAATCTTCCTCCCAAAAAGGCTCGAGTGAGCGTTTAGTCTAGTCCGCAGGCATCTGGCCCTTCTCGCCTAGGCGCTCGCGCAGCTTCCTCATCCTGTCCCGGAGGGCTACCGCCCGCTCGAAATCCAGGCCGTCCGCGGCGGCCTTCATCTCCGCTTCCAGGGGTATCAGCAGGTTGGGTATCTCGGCCCCGGGTATGTGCTTGGTGTCGCGGATGTCCACCTCCTTCTCCTTGACGGGCTTCACGATTGTCTTCGGCGTTATCCCGTGCAAGCCGTTGTAGGTGCCCTGCATCCTGCGGCGCCTGTCGGTCTCCGCGAGGGCCCGGCGCATCGAATCCGTCGGCCTGTCCGCGTAGAGGACGACGCACGAGTTCGCGTTCCTCGCGGCCCGCCCTATCGTCTGGATGAGGCTCCGCTCGTCGCGCAGGAACCCCTCCTTGTCCGCGTCCAGGATCCCGATGAACCCGACCTCCGGGATGTCGAGGCCCTCGCGCAGGAGGTTTATCCCGACGAGGACGTCGAACTTCCCTAGGCGCAGCTCCCTGATTATCTCGGTGCGCTCGAGGGTCTCTATCTCGGAATGCAGGTAGCGCGTCTTCACGCCCTTGGACGAGAGGAACTCCGATAGCTCCTCGGCGAGCCTCTTTGTCAGGGTGGTGAGGAGGACGCGGTCCCCGCGCTTGACCGTCTTCCCTATTTCCGCCAGGACGTCTGGGATCTGGCCCTTGGCCGGCCTCACCTCAACTGGGGGATCTACCAGGCCCGTCGGGCGTATTATCTGCTCGACCATCCGGGCGGAGGCCTTCCTCTCGTATTCCGCGGGCGTCGCGGACACGAAGACGACCTGGCGCATGAACTTCCTCTCGAACTCGGAGAACTTCAGGGGCCTGTTGTCGAAGGCCGAGGGGAGGCGGAAGCCGTAGTCGACGAGGGCCCGCTTCCGGGAGAGGTCCCCGTTGTACATCGCGTGGAGCTGCGGGACAGTCTGGTGGCTCTCGTCTATGAACATCAGGAAATCCTGCGGAAAATAGTCGAGAAGGCAGTAGGGCGCCTCGCCCGCCTTCCTCCCGTCGAAGTGGCGCGAGTAGTTCTCTATCCCTTTGCAGTAGCCAGCCTCCTGCATCATCTCGATGTCGTAGAGCGTCCTCTGCTTGAGCCTGTGCGCCTCGAGGGCCCCATGTTCGGCAGCTGCGCCTCCAGCTCCGCCCTGATGGAGGCGATCGCCCGCTCCTTCTCCTCGGCCGGGACGACGAAGTGGCGGGCGGGATAGACGAAGAAGTATTTCATATCCTCCTTGACCGCGCCGGTGTTGCGGTCGAGCTCGCTTATCCTCTCTATCTCGTCGCCGGAAAGCTCCATCCTGATTATGTCGTTGAAATACCCCGGCACGAGGTCTATTGTGTCCCCCTTCACGCGGAACCGGCCAGGGGCGAGCTTGACGTCGTTTCGCTCGAACTGGATGCTGACAAGGCGGCCCAGGATCTCCCTGCGGCTCATCTTCCGGCCGGCGGAAAGCTCGAAGCCCAGGTTCTGGAAGTTCTCCGGGTTCCCTATGCCGTAGATGCAGGACACCGAGGCGACGACTATCGTGTCCCTGCGAGAGAGGAGGGATGCGGTCGCCGCGAGGCGCATCTGCTCAATCTTGGGGTTTATCTGGGCGTCCTTCTCGATGTAGAGGTCCCTCTGGGGGATGTAGGATTCGGGCTGGTAGTAGTCGTAGTAAGAGACGAAGTATTCGACGCGGTTCTTGGGGAAGAACTCCCTGAACTCGGAGTAGAGCTGCGCGGCCAACGTCTTGTTGTGCGCGAGGACGAGGGTCGGGCGCTGGGCCGCCGCTATCACGCTCGCCATCGTGAAGGTCTTCCCGCTCCCGGTCACGCCCAGGAGCGTCTGGAAGCGGTCCTTCGCGGCCAGCCCGGAGACGAGCTTCCTGATCGCTTCCGGCTGGGATCCCGCGGGCTTGAACGGAGCCTTCAGCACGAATTTTTCAGGGCGCGAATGCCGTGGCGAGGACCTGCCAGGGCGCAGGGGTTGCGCGGAGCCTGCCTTGAGGGCGAATTTTCCCGCCTTCTCCCGCTTCGTTTCCATCTTCCTCAGATGAGCTCCAGGCGCCCGAGCGCCCATTTCGCGCTCTCGACAAGGTCCAGGCCCTTGAGCTCCTCTGGTGAGAAGAAGCGCAGCGTCGCATCCTCCTTCCTCCCGAGCTCCGGGTCGAAGACGCCGCCGACGGCGCGCCCGACGTAGAAGAACACGACGGTGTGGTAGCCGAAACGGGCGAAGACTGCCTCGTGGAAGCCGACGAACTTGACTATCTGCGCCCTGATGCCCGTCTCCTCCTCGATCTCGCGCAGGGCCGCGTCCTCTATGCGCTCGCCGAACTCGACGTGGCAGCCAGGTATTATCCAGCAGGACCTCCCGCTCGTCTTGAACGTCTCGTGGGCGAGGAGGTATTTCCCGTCCTTCTCAAGTATGACCGCGGCGATTATTTCGGGGTATCTCCTTCCCGCTTCCGCACGATGAGGATTGGCGGCCGGCTCCGGGCCGGGTCCAGATCCGGCCCGTCCCTTGTTCATGCGCGGGCCAGGAGGCCTCCTTGTCAGG
>DYHY01000043.1 GCA_020723935.1 Candidatus Micrarchaeum sp. | reverse complement strand
GGCCCGGTCGTCGGGTGAGGCCGCCAGCCTATTTCTCCAGGTAGCCCAGTATCTTGAAGATCAGCTTCGCCGCGAGGAACTCCGTCCTCTTGTCCGCGCACGTCGGGGAGACCTCGACGACGTCCAGGGCGACTATCTCCTTCGCCCCGCTGCACACAGCCTTGACGATTGCGAGGCCCTCCGAATAGTAGAGCCCTCCGGGCTCCGGCGTCCCCGTCCCGGGAGCCTCCGACGGATCGAAGCAGTCGATGTCTATAGTAAGGTAGACCTTCCTCCCCTTCGCCTTGGCCGCGACCGCCTTGATCGTCCATTCGAAATCCTCGTGGGCGCGCTCCGCGGATATCATCAGGAGGCTCTTCTCGCCCTCCTCCTTCTCCAGCTTCGCCTCCTCGGAAGAGATCGCGCGCACGCCGACCTCTACCACTTCCTTCCCCGAGGAGAGGGCGTGCCTCATCACGCACGCGTGGTCGAACTTGGATCCCTCGTACTCGTCCCGCAGGTCCCCGTGCGCGTCAAGGGCGATGACGAGGACGTCTTTTGGGAAGCAGGACATCGCGCCGATCGAGACCGAATGGTCGCCGCCCAGGATCACCGGGACCTTCCCCGCCTTGAGGAGCCACGCCACCGTGTCCGAGACGCGCCTGCAGTTCTCCTCGCAGCTCCCGCGCGCCGGCTCCAGAGGCTCCAGTGTGCAGATCCTCGGGGAGACCTCCCGTTCCATCTCGGGGTCGTAGAGCTCGACTTGCTTGGAAGCCTCTATTATCGCGAGGGGCCCGTCCCGCGCGCCTCCGCGGAAGCTAGCGGTCGAGTCGAAGGGCACCGGGAGGAGCGCGAACCTCGCCTCGGCAAACGACGCGCCTTGCGCGAGGGCGAGGAAGTTGTCCGGGACGCTCCAGGGATGCGGATGCCTGGAAGCGGGCCTGTTTTCTGCCATTTCGCGGCCTTCGCGGAATCAAAATATAAAAAGCTCTCTAGAAGGCGGCAGGAAGAAACCTTTTAAAGAGGACGAACTGTTCACAAATGTTGCACATGAAGGAACAAGAAGGCCCGGCGGGCGAGGCTGCGCAAGAGGGCGCGGCCGCTGGCGCCGAGAAGACCCGCGAGGACGATCGCCTAGTGCGCCTGCAGGCCGACTTCGAGAACTTCAAGAAGCGCGCGGCCAAGGAAGCCGCCGAATCGGCGGCGCGCGGGAAGAGGGGCTTGCTCCTCAAGCTCCTCAACCTCTCGGACACCTTCGACCTCGCGATCGCCGCGATGTCGGGGACCAAGGACGCCGAGCTGCTCAAGGGCGTGAAGATGATGGACACCCACCTCAAGGAGATGCTCTCTGAGGAGGGCATCGCGGCCTTCGGGGAGGAAGGGGACGCGTTCGACCCCTTCCGGCACGACGCGCTGGGCCAGGTGGATGCGGCCGGCGGGACGGACGCAAAGAAGGACGAGACAGTCGCCGAAGTGATCCAGCGCGGATACCTCTGGAAGGGGGCTGTCCTGCGCCATGCCGCAGTGAAGGTGCTCAAGATCGGGAAGGAAGCGGAAGGAAAGAAGGAGTGAAAGGGAAAATGACGAAGATAATAGGAATAGACCTGGGGACATCCAATTCGGCCGCGGCGGTAGTCGAAGGGGGCCGCCCGGTGATAATACCCTCCGCGGAGGGCCAGACCGCCTCCGGGAAGACGACGCCCTCAGTCGTCGCCTTCACCAAGGACGGGCAGCTCCTCGTCGGGGAGCCCGCGCGCAGGCAGGCCGTCGTGAACCCCGAGCACACGGTCCTTGCAATAAAGCGCAAGATGGGCCGCGTGGAGAAGGTCAGGGTCGGGGACAAGGAGTATTCCCCGCAGGAGATCTCCGCCTTCCTCCTCCAGAAGATGAGGAAGGACGCGGAAGCGTACATCGGCGAGACGGTGACGAAGGCCGTGATCACGGTCCCAGCGTATTTCGACGACAACCAGCGCCAGGCGACGAAGGACGCCGGGACGATAGCAGGCCTGGATGTGGTGCGCATAATCAACGAGCCGACGGCGGCCGCCCTCGCGTTCGGCCTGGACAAGACGAATAAAGACGCCAAGATCATGGTCTTTGACTTCGGAGGCGGGACGCTGGACGTCACCGTCATGGAGCTGGGCGAAGGGGTCTTCGAGGTGAAATCCACTAGCGGCGACACGCAGCTGGGCGGCACCGACATGGACAATGTCCTGATAGACCACATAGTCTCCGAGTTCAAGCGCGCCGAGGGGGTGGACCTCTCAAAGGACAAGATGGCGACGCAGCGGGTGAGGGAGGGGGTGGAGAAGGCGAAGATAGAGCTTTCCAGCGTCCTTTCCACGGACATCAACCTCCCATTCATCTCGGCGACGGGCGAGGGGCCCAAGCACCTCGCGATGACGATCACGCGCGCGAAGCTCGAGGAGCTCGTGAACCCAATAGTCGAGAGGTGTAGGCATCCGGTGGAGCAGGCGCTCTCGGACGCGGGCCTCGGGGCGGACGGGATAGGCAAGGTGATACTCGTCGGCGGGCCGACGAGGATGCCGATAGTGCAGAAGTTCGTTGAGGGCCTCGTCGGGAAGAAGATAGAGCGCGGGGTGGACCCGATGGAATGCGTCGCCCTCGGCGCTGCGATCCAGGGGGCGATCCTCGCGGGCGATTCCAACGTCAAGGGCCTTGTCCTCCTGGACGTGACGCCCCTGTCCCTCGGGATAGAGACGCTAGGGGGGGTGATGACGAGGATCATCGAGAGGAACACGACGATCCCGATAACTAAGAAGGAGATCTTCTCGACCGCGGCAGACTACCAGCCGGCGGTGGACATCCACATCCTCCAGGGCGAGAGGCCGATGTCCAAGGACAACGTGGAGCTCGGGAACTTCGCCCTGACGGGGATACCCCCGGCGCCGCGCGGCGTCCCCAAGGTCGAGGTCGCATTCGACATCGACGCGAATGGGATAATGCATGTCTCGGCCAAGGACCTTGGCACCGGCAAGGAACAGCGGATCCAGATAACCGCGCCCCACAAGCTCTCCAAGGAGGACATTGAGTCCAAGGTCAAGGACGCC
>DYHY01000019.1 GCA_020723935.1 Candidatus Micrarchaeum sp. | reverse complement strand
GCGAAGGCGTTGGGAACCGGGCTGTTCACGACGAGGATCCTGGGGCGCGGCACCCCCGCCTTCTTGGAGAGGCGCTCGACGGCGGCAAATATCCTGGGGGCCTGCTCCCGCGTTATCTCCCGCGCGCCGGTTATCCAGCGTATTATCGTCGGTGAGAAGTACCACTGGGCGGCGCCTATCAGGGCCGTGAGGACGAGGGCCGAGATTATCGCGGATGCGCCGGAGGCGCCGCTCGCGTAGAGGGCCAGGCCCACGAGGCCGGCGATCGCCCCGAAAAGCATAACGATTGTCAGGCTTGCGACTTGCTCCAGTTTCATGCAGGCCGGGCTGCCGCCCCCCCTTTTAAGTTTTCTTCAGGGGCCTAAAAGCCGCCCGTGTGTGTGTGCGCGTTCCCCGGGGCCTATTCGGGCGGGGGCATCGTGTCCTCGTGCTCGATCTTGCCCGAGAGGAGGGATGCCGACTCGCCGCCGTGCCAGGTGAGGCGCGGGCGGGTGCGTATTGCGTAGACCTTCTCGCTGTTGTCGTCCAGGAGGACTGCCGAGCCCTTGACGCGCGGCAGGCCTGAGAGGTATTTCTCGAGGGTGAAGATCATGTAGTTGGCCATTATCTTGTTGAGTGCCTCGATGTCGGGGATGGATGTCACGCGGTGGGCGAGGACGAGGTCGCACTGCGACATCACGTCCGTGTGGAGCTTCCCCGGCTGTTGGGTCGCGACAACGAGGGTTATCCCCGGCTGCCTGCCTTCCCTTATGACCTGGAGGAGCGGCTCGGTCGCGGGCGTTGAGCCCTCGCGGGGCAAGACCTCATGGGCCTCGTCAATGAATATCCAGACCATCGGGATCTCCTTCTCGCCTGTGTCGTGCTCCAGGAGCGGGTGCTTGGCCGCGTTGAGCGTGCGCACCTCCTCGAACTTCCTCGCCCCGGTCCTCGCCTGGAAGATCTTCTTGGAGAGTATGCCTATCACGAGGGCCCTGATGGACCAGCTCCCTATCGCCGAGCTGTAGGGCGAGATGTCCAGGATGTTTATCTTGCCCGGCTTTATGATGTCCTTGAGGGGCGTCCCGCTCTCGTGGAAGAGGCCCCAGTCTATCGCGGCCGAGAGCTTGTTCTCGACGGCGAGGCGCACGGGGGGATCCACTGTCTGGTCCGCCCGCACCTCGGCCATGAGGTCCTCCATCCCGAACTCGGGCTTCCTCGCGCGGGCCGACTTCATCGCGCGCTCGAGGACGACCGACGAAAGGGAGTTCTGGTTGAAGCCGAAAACTATGCCAAGGTCCTGCGCCGAGAGCTCCGAGGGGCGCAGGGAGAAGCCGACGTCCACCGGGATCCCGGCCTTCGTGAACTGCTCCATGTGCCCGTAGGGGACGACAATGTTCACGTCCGAGAGGGCCTTGCCCTCCAAGCCCCAGTTCTTCAGGATCGCGGAATCCTTGAGGTTAGCGAACTTCATCGTCCAGAAGATCCCCATGAGGTCGAAGATGAGGACGGCGACCGACTTCTTCTGCTTCTCGGGGAGGAAGTTTATCTCCTCAGCTATGACGCCGAGGGTGTAGGACTTGCCCGTGCCCCGCTTGCCGCAGATGAGCATGACGTGCGGGCGCGAGAGGTCCATGAAGACCTCGCCGGAGAGGTTTATCTCGTCGCCGGTCTTGACGTAGTGCTTGCCGAGGAAGCCCGTCGCCTCCATGCCGAACTTCTTCTGGTCCTCCTCGTCCCGGCCGACAAGAATTTCCCGCATGCCGCGGGGACGCAAGGCCGTTATTTATAGGTTGGGCGGGAAGGGGAGCGAAATGGTCAAAGGGGGCGCGGGCGCCCTAAGGCCGGGGCTTTTTTTCGGGCTTCTTCCTGAGGACGAACCCCGTTATCGCGTCGTATTTGCCCTCCCATTCTAGGAAGGTCTCCTTCCTGAGGGCGAAGAGCGCTATCGCGCCCACGAGCAGGCCGACTGAATGCGGCCATGCGGCCTGCGGGGTCGCCTCCCTCGTCTGCTGGGAGAACTCCAGCTGCACCGCCTTTTCCTCGACGTCGACGCGCTCGGTTGCGACCTGCAGCCTGTCCTGGTGCGCCTGTATTATGTCGCGGCTGACAAGGGTCATCACCTGGGTGTTCCGCGTGACGTTCGCCTTGAGGGTGGAGATTGAGGAGACCAGCTGCGCTGAGAGCTTCTCGAAAGTGTCCCTGCTCACGCGCCCGGCGCGGTAGTCGGCCTGCAGCTTCGCGAGGGACTCCTCCTGGCCCTGCAGGGCGTCTTGCGTGCGCTCAAGGCTCCTGTTGACCGCCTCGCGCTGGACGGAGAGGGCGCCTATCTTCTCCTGGAGCGCCTCGTCGAAATATGCCAGGTTCTCGCGCTCGCCGACGACCTTCTGGACGAACGCGGCCTCCGCGTTGTCGACGGCGATCGTGACAATTGGGGCGAAGACGTTGAGGGAGAGGGCGAAGAGGGAGAAGGACAGGAAGGGGTGAAGGACTATCGCCGCCCCGATCAGGCCGAAGACGGCGCCGCTGGAGCCTATCAGGATCTTGGTCGGGAAGAAGAAGAGGTTGACGAGGCCGCCTATGAAGCCGCTGGAGAGGAAGATTATCAGCATCTTCCAGCCGCCGACCCTGTTCTCCACGATCACCCCGAAGACGAGGAGCAGGAGCGCGTCCACTATCAGGTGGCTGGGCCAGAGGTGTATGAACATGTACGTGAAGATGGACCAGGGCGCGTTGAAATGCAGGCCGAGGCTCGAGAGGATGTCGTAGTTGGGGGAGATGAAGGGAAGGAAGTTGACCGAGAGGTAGTAGACGAAGAGGATCCCGGAGAAGAGGTAGAGGGTCGCCAGGGGGAGCTTCGGGAGACCGGGGAGCTTCGGGAGCCTGCGCGGCCGGGGAGCTTCGGGAGCCTGCGCGGCCGGGGGAGCGTCCGTTGCCATGTTTCGTCCTCGCGCCATATGTCTTGCCCAGGGAATCAGGCCTGCCGTGGATTTATACCCTGCGTAGAAGGGCCCTCTTCGGGCGTCCAACGTCGGCCGATCCTCCGCTACGACAAGCCCGCGCCGGCAGCCCCTCTCTCGCTCTTTTCAGCAGTTACTTGAGGACGCCGCGCCTTTTCGCGCACTTGTAGCAGAGGTAGAGCTTCCTTGTCGGCCTGTAGTACTTGCCAACGAAGTTCCTTCCGCCCGCAAGACCCTTGTCTATTATCGGCTTGTGCTGGACGAACGCCCTTGACTGGGGTATACGCCTGTGGCAGTAGTCGCAGTCGACTGTCTTTTGGCTTCCTCTCGCTCCGCTCATCGTCAGACATTTGGCCGGAAGGGGGCTTTTTAAGGGTTTTCGGGGGGCGGCAGGCAGGGATTTATAGAAAAAGCTCCTTCCCGGCCGAAGGGGGAAAGGCGTTGCAGACGGGATTGTACAGGAACCAGGTGGAGCTAGCTGCACAGGAAGCGGGGGTGAGCCTCCCGCCGGAGGGAGCGCCCAGGTACGAGCGCGGGATAATAGTCTACACCACGCAGGCTTCGGTCGACAGCAGGGCGCGCGTCCCGGCGACGATAATGTTCTTCAGCCACATCCCGTCGTTCGCCTTCGGGGCGGGGGCGGGGGAGGCCGGGCGGGACCGCGAGATAGTGCGCGCCGCCAAGGGGGGCTCCTAGAAGACTACGTGAGGCTCCTGGAGCAGACGTGGATCTGATATACGCCGAGCGCGACGGGCCGATCGGCGCAATGCCCTTCGGCGAGGCGCCGGGGAGGGTCACCTACAGGCAGGTTGAGACCGAGGGCGGGAAGCTCGTCCAAGTCCTCCTCAACATTTCCAACGACATGGCCCTCCGGGCGCGAGAATGAGCTTCCGGCGGCCATCTTGATCCCGGGCTATCAGGGGACGGGCGTCACCGTGGCGTACTTACTTGGACTGCGACGTCGGGGACATGTACGCGACGAGGTCGGAGACTGAGAGGGTTCTTCGGACGGCGGAAGGAGTGGCGTCAAAGCACGAGGCGCGCCTCAGGGAGGAAATCCTCCTCTATCAGACCCTTGCATCCGGGAACGGGGCGATCTTCCTCGTCAAGAAGTCTGGCGGCGGGCGCAAAAGGCCTACTTTGATGTGAAGGGCCGGGTTTCCCGGCCGGCGATAAGCCGGCCCTATTTCTTGCCCCAGCCGAAGAGCCCGAGGAACCACCTGAACGGGGCGGTCACAACGTCCCCGACGCTCTGCAGGAACGTCCTCTTGGGAGGGCTGGCTGGCGGAGCCGGGTTTGCCGGAGCGCCGCCGGGGCAGGGAGCGAACTCGCAGTCGGGGCCGGTCCTTCCGACGGAGGATCCGTCGGGGCATATCTTGGCTTCCTCGGTGCAGGCAACGGGATTGTCAGGCAAAGGGGTGCCAGGGGTGCCAGGGGTGCCAGGGGTGCCGGGAACAGGAGTTGTTGCGGGCGTCACGGGAGTGTCGGGCGTCACGGCCGTCTCAGGCGCCTTGGGCGGGGCGACCTTCGCTGTCTCCTCCACGAGGACGTTGGAAAGGGCTCCCGCGCAGTTGGCCTGGAGCTTGTAGGTCGCGACGGAAGGAGCAGTCCATGACGCCGTCCCGCCGGAGATCGAGATGGCTCCTATCGGGACGCCGGAGACCGGGTCCGTGTATATCAGGGTCCCCGAGGGGCAGGAGGTTATGGCGCACGCGCACGCGCTCCCCGAGACGCAGGGGCTCGCGCATGACAGGACCGGCGCGGAGAAGCCGGCCGAAAGCAGCATGAAGGCTAGGGCGAATATTGCGGTGAATGCCATAGCGATTGCAGGTGTCCTTTGGGTTGCCATTGCCGGGAGTGGCACCCTTGCCAGTATTTAAGAAATAGCTTGGAAAAAAGGGGGGAAGGGGCCCCCCTTCCAAGGGGGCCCGCTGTTCGCCCCGTCTGGCTGCCCGCGGGTCCGCCGCCGGGGCGTCTCTATGCGTTCAGAGGCCGAGGTCCTGCGGGGTCACGAGCTGCACGCCCTCGGGGACGAATCCGACGTTTATCTTCCTCATCCCGACAACGTACTTTATCGGCTTGCTCTTGAGCATGTCCAGCAGGCGCGAGGTTATCACGCCGTCCAGGACGACGTCCTCGACGCCCTCCAGGCCCTCGAGGCTGCGCTGAAGTTCTGCTATCGGCACGCGGCCCAGGATCTGCAGCTGGCTGTCCAGGAGGTATGCGCCCCTGGTGCCGACGATCTCGTCGACGAGCCTCCTGAAGGTCTCCCTGTGCGTCGCGTCCAGCTCGACCGGCTTCTGCTCGGCGGGCGGCTGCTGGGGCGGCATCGGCTGCTGCCGCTGCTGCTCCTGCTCCTGCTCCTGCTGGAAGGCCTGCTGCTGTTGCTGTTGCTGCTGGGCGTGCTGTTGCTGCTGCTGGCGGTAGCCGCCGTTCTCGGAAGGCGCGTCCTCGTTGGAAGGCTCCTCGGCTATCGAGCTTGCGCTCGGTATGTCCTGGAGGTTCTCGCCCACCTGCTCGACCGCCACGCGCGCCCTGAGGCACTTGTGGATCTCCTTCTTCTCAAGCTCCTCCACCTCCTTCCCAGCCGGGGCGCGGGAGACGTAGTCTATCTCCGCTATCTGTTTGACCTCCTTGAAAATCAGGTCCCCTCCACGGTCCCCGTCAAGGAAGAGCGTCACCGTCTTCCTCTTGGAGAGCTCTCCGAGGCTCTTGGGAACGTGCGTTCCGCCTATCGCTATGCAGTTCTTTATCCCGTTCCTCAGGAGGTTCACGACGTCGGCCCTGCCCTCGACGACGATTATCTCGTCGCTGTCAAGGACCCCCGCGCCGGCGGGCATCTTGTCCGGGCCCCATTCGATTATCTCGCCTATGCGCACGGACTCGCGGACCGCGTCCGTGAGCTCCTGGGTGTCCGGAAGGGTGTCGTTGACCAAGTCCTTCAGGATGTCCTTCGCCCTGTTGATTATGAGCCTCCGCTTGGAGATGCGCACGTCGTCCACCCCGACGACCTTTATTGTCGCCGTGCAGGGTCCGACTCGATCTATCGTCTCCAGGGCCGCCGCGATTATCGCCGTCTCGGCCTTGTCCATGCTGGACGGGATCTCAATGAGGCCGCTAGTCCTGCCGCTCTTGGAGTCGACAGTGACCTCTATCCTCCCTATCCTTCCGGACCGCTGGAGCTCTCTTAGCTCGAGGTCGTTACCGAGAAGACCCTCCGTCTGGCCGAAGATCGCCCCGACCACGTCGGGCTTCTCAATGACCCCGTTCGCCTGGATCTGCGCCTTTACTATGTACTTCGAAGACACCGGTGCTATCTTTCCCATGTTCTCTTCATTCACTTCCGTTCCGTACCGCACGGCATGGGACGAGCCCGCGGACCCCAAAAACGCAAGCCACACCGACGCGCTATCGAAGCATCCCTTCGGACGCTTCCGCTTCATTCTCTTCCGCTGCTACCTTTCCCAGCTGCTCCACGGCCGATTTGCCGAAGAGCCGTGTCATCTTCCGGTAGCGCACCTCTGGGTGTATCCCGGAATCCTCGAGTGCCGAGGCGGCGAGGCGCGCGATCTTCGCGCCCTCCCTGTCAGGATCTGTCAGTATGATTGCGGCTTTGCGGCCCTTTCTCTTCAGGTCCCAAACCGTCACCGCGACGGGCCCAGATTCCTGGATCCTTCGCACCTCGGCCGTGATGCCAAGGCTTCTTAAAGCTTTCTCATCGTTCCTTCCCTCGACGAGGATCGGCAAATCCGTCTCGCGCAGTTCCCGCAGGAGCCTTCGGGCCTCCTCGAGGGATTTTTCCCGGAAGCCGGATCTTGGCATCTCTGCGGCCCGCGGGAGGGCTGCAATTAAAGGATGCCGCCCGTTTTTTGGAAACGGATAAAGGCGCAAAAGGCCCCTTATACCGCGAAATGGCCGCCAAATTCCGCGCAAAGCATTCCGACGTCGACGGATCGCTCAAGAAGACCGCCCTGCAGGCCCTCGGCCTCTGGTGCCTGGGCTTCGTCTGGGGCCTCGTCGTCTTCATGGTCCCGGCGCTCGCAGACATCCCGGCAATCCGGTACGTCTCCAAGTTCCCAGCGGTAAGCTTCGTGCTCCTTCCCCTTTACGCGGCCCTAATCTATCTCTTCTCCAGGAACACCCCCGAGACGCCCTCGCATTTCGGCGCGGTGTTCTTCATGGTGAACTTCCTCCTGGACGTCCTCGTCTACGTGTTCGTCTTCAGGAGCCAGGACTATTTCGCGTACGGCTCAATATGGCTCTCCTACGCCCTGATGTTCGCTATGCCGCGCCTCGCCGCCGGGAAGACGACGAGAAGGTAGTACGCGCCGCCCGCGAGGAGGGAGAGGGCGCCGATCGCTATCGATTCGCCCGGGAGCGAGAGCGCGAGGATCAGGCAGGAGACGAGGCCCAGGAGATTCAGGACCCTGCCAAAACCCCTGGAAAGCTTCGCGGCCGCGAGGTTCGTTGACCCGTAGTAGCAGAGCATCGCGAAGCTGCTTATCCCGACGACGAGGCCGAGGTCCCCGACCAATGTCAGCGCGAGCGCCGCAATCCCGCCGAAGAGGACGGATTTCCACGGCACCCCGGAATCCGAGACGTCGGCGAGGGGCCTGGGGAGGTCGTAGTTCCTCGCCATCGCGAAGATTATCCTTGAAAGGCCCAGGAGCGTTGTCAGGAGGACGTTGAAGGTCGCGATGAGGGCGCCGAGGGCCATGAGCTGCGGGAGGAGCGGGAGGCCCGTAGATGCGGCCGCCTGCGCGAGGAAGTCCTTGGGCTGGTCGGGGCCGTAGCTCAGAAGGCCTATCGAGACGGGAGCTATCAGCAAGTAGAGGAGCGCGGAGATCCCGATCCCCAGGAAAATGGCGAGGGGGATCGTGCGCTTGGGGTCGCGCACCTCCTCGGAGGCGGTCGTTATCCGGGCGAAGCCTCCGAACGCGAAGAAGACGAGCCCCGCGCCCGCAACTATCCCTCCCCAGCCGGCCGGGGCGAAGGCGGGCCGGGAGAAGTGCGCGGGCTTGACGAAGAACAGGCCCGCCAGGACGAAGAGCGCGAGGATCGCGAGCTTGACCGCGACGAGGGCGTTGTTCATCCCGGCGGACTTGCCGACCGGGAGGAGGTTCGCCCCTATCGCGAGGGCGCAGGCGGCGAGGGCGACAGGAACCACCGGCAGGCCGGAGAACGCCGAGAAATAGTGGCCGAAGCCCAGGGACACCGCGGCGAGGGCGACGACGTTTGAGACAATCCAGACGAACCCGGTGAGGAAGCCCGCCCCGGAGCCCAGGATCTCGTGCGCGAACTCGTACGCGCCCCCCTCCCTCGGTATGCGTCGGGCGAGGAAGGAGTAGGAATAGCCCGTCAGGGCGGCGGCGATTCCGGCGAGGACGACCGAGACGAGGACCGCCGGCCCCGCGACGGAATAGGCGACCCCTAGGACGACGAATATCCCCGCGCCGATTATCGAGCCTATCCCGAGGGCGGTCGCGTCAAGGAGGCCCATAGATCTCGCCAGATGGTTGGAGCCGCCGCCATCCCTTTTGCCGGGCCCGACCGCCTTGCTAGCGGAAAAGGAAAGCCGCCTTCTCATCCCGCGGCTTACGGACGCAAACATGCATTTGTCCCTTTCGCTGGGAAAGACGCACCTTTTACGGGCCTTTCTCGGATTCAGGCCTCGGGCCTCCGGTTTTGCCGTCGGAAATGCGTTTATACCCCTCCGGACTGGACCTGCCTCAGGAGGGGTTGCCGGTATACCGACTGGAAAAACCAAGACCACCCTATGCCTTCTGACGACATCACAGTCTCACACCGCGCCGCTGCTTCCGCCCCTTCTCCGGCTCCGCTGAAAGCCGGCCCGCACGGCCAGGATCCTGCGCACAGCCAGGCCGTCCGCTACAGGGCGCACGCCACCGCTAGCGCCGCCGAGCTCTACAGGGCTTTCGGGACGGGGGAGGGCGGCCTTTCGGGCGCGGAAGCCGCCCGCAGGCTCGCGGAGCACGCGGCCCGAACACGCCCCAGGTGGCGAAGAAGGACGGCCACCTCAAGAAGTTCCTCCTCTAGATAAGGAACCTCTTCAACGTGATGCTGCTCCTCGCGGCCGCCCTCTCGTTCTTCAGCGGGGTCGCCTATTCTGACCCCACCTTGATTCGGTCCGGCTTCGTCATCCTCGGCGTCGTCGTCCTGAACGCCGTCTTCAACATCGTCCAGGAATACCGGGCGGAAAAGCTCGTCCAGGCCGTGACGATGCTCATCCCGAGGAAGGTCAAGGTCGTGCGGGACGGGAGGACCGGGCACATCGACGTGTCCGGCATCGTCCCTGGCGACTTCGTCCTCCTCGAGGAGGGCGACGAGGTCCCTGCCGACATCAGGCTCGTGAGCGCCTTCGACGTCCGGGTGAACAACGCCCTCCTCACCGGGGAATCGCGCCTCTAGGCGCGCGGTCAGGCGACGCGATCCCGCATTCGCACGAGCACGCGGACGACCTCGCGAAGCTCCCGAACATCGTCTTCGCCGGGACGACCGTCGCGACCAGGATTGCGAAGGGCGTCGTCGTCTACACCGGGGCGGATTCCCAGATAGGCCAGATAGCCGCCCTCTTCGAGCGCACGAGCGAGCCCCCTCGAGCAGGAGATAGGCAACAGCGCGAAGCTCACGATGATTGTGGCGGTGGCGACATCGTTCTTCGCGATAGCCCTCGCGTTCCTCGGCCTGAACGTCGCTAACAGCATCCTCTTCGCTATCAGGGTGATGATGTCCCTCGTCCCCCAGGGCCTCCAGCTCACCGTCTCCCTCGCGCTCACCACTAGGAACATGGCGAGGAGGAACGCGGTCATCAAGCGCCCCTCGGCTATCGAGACCCTCGGCGCGATGACGGTCCTGTGCGTCGACAAGACGGGGACGATGACTAGCGGCGAGATGATGATCAAGCGCGCCTAGTCGGACGGGCGGCTCTTCAACGCGACAGGGGACGGCCATTCGCCCGTCAGGCTCATAACCACCTCCGGGAGGGATTTCGACGAGGCCGAGAAGGCCCACCTCGCCCGCATCTTCAGGATCTCGGCGTTCTGCAACAAAGCCAAGCTCAACCCCCCGGCCGACGGGAAGGCGGGGGGCAGGTGGGCCCTTTTCGGCGATCCGACCGACGGCGCGTTCCTGGCCTTCGCCATGAAAGAGGGCTTCTTCGGCGCGCAGGAGGATCCTTCCGCCGAGCCGCGGGCCCACCTTATCCTGTTCACTTCGAAGAGGCGTATGATGACGAGCGTCCACCGGAGGGCGGCGGACGGCAGGTTCTTCGCATATTCGAAGGGCGCGTGCAGGGAGCTCCTCGAGAAATGCTCCTCAGCTCTTTCCGGCGGCAGGGCCGTGCCCCTCGCCCAAGGCGCGCGGGAGGCGACCCTGTGCCAGATGGACGATTTCACCTCCCAGGGCTACCGCGTGATAGGCCTGGCCGAGAGGGAGCTTCCCCGCGCGGCACGCGAAAAGGCTCCGGAGGAAGTGGAGTCGGGAATGACCTTCGTCGGCAGGGCGGCCCTCGCCGATCCGCCGCGCCCGCGCGTCAAGGAGGCCCTCGCGGAAGCCCAGCGCGGGGGGATACGGATCGTAATGATGACTGGCGACCACGAGCTCACGGCGAGGACTATTGCCCACCGCCTCGGGGTCGTTTCCATGCCGGACCCGAGGGTCGTCACGGGCCACGAGCTCGCGAAGATGAGCCGGGAGGATCTCAAGAGCGCGCTCGGGCACAGGGACGTCGTCTTCGCTAGGATCCTCCTGGAGCAGAAGCTGGGGATCGTCCAGGCGCTGATGGCCCAGGGCGAGATCGTCGGCGTCACGGGCGACAGGGTGAACGACGCGCCCGCGCTCCTGGAGGCGAACGTGGGGATAGCGATGGGGGTGGGCGGGACGGACGTGGCCCGCTAGTCGGCGGACATGATACTCCTGGACAACAACTTCGTCTCGATCGTCGAGGCGATAAGGTTGGGCCGGACGGGCTTCGACAACCTCAGGAAGTTCGTCGGCTACATCTTCACGCACAACATGGCGGAACTCGGGACCTTCATCGCCTTCATGCTCCTGGGAATCCCCCTCCCGCTCCTCGTGATGCAGATAATAGCGATAGACCTGGCAATGGACGTCCCCCCGTCACTCTCCCTCATAATGGAGCCGCCCAAGCAGAACATCATGGCCAAGGCGCCGAGGAAGAACAACAGCCTCCTCGGCGTCAAGTCGCTCATGAGGGCCGCCTACATAGGTGCCTTCCTTCGTCTCGATAGCGCTCCTGCGCCGGGTCTTCGGGGTGTGGGGCGAGGCCGGCTGGGCGCTCGGCCAGAGGATCGTCAGCGACCCGGCGATCTACGCGCGGGGGACTGCCGGGATAATGGTAGGGATCATGGCGGCGCAGATCGGGAACCTCTTCGCCACGCGGACGACGCGCGGCTCGGCGCTCGCCCTGGACGTCGGGCGGAACAAGTGGCTTTTCGCGGGGATCGCGGCCCAGACCGCCCTGATGCTCTGCCTCGTCTACGTCCCGTTCCTCCAGCCCGCCTTCGGGACCGCGGCGCTCACCAGGAAGGACCTCCTCTTCCTCTACATGCTCGCCCCGGCCGTGTTCCTGATGGAGGAGGCGCGCAAATGGCTCGCGCGCTGGATGGGGGACGTCGAGCGGGCGAAGCTGCAGAACCGGCAGGCCGTTTCCCAGTAAGGGAGGCCGGAAGAAAAGAAGCCCGCGCCCGGGACTAGTACCTTTTGGGCATCATCGACTCGTAGCCCGAATGGAAGTAAGGCGAGAGGATTATCATGACGGCGCCGGGGATCGTCCCGAGGAACCAGTAGGATGTCGCGATTATCATCATCGCGCCACCGGCGAGGGAGAGGGCGCCGCCGGTCACCCCCCAGAAGCCGCCGAACCTGTTGGAGCGCAGGAGGATCGCGCCCATCGTCGTCACGAGGACCAGGGCGAAGAGGGTGTAGGCGGTCGAGGAGGAGAACACGAGGTCGGCTATCGGGAGGTTCTCGGCGATCTCGGGCCTCACCGCGAGGCCGAAGAGGGCGCCCATGAGGGAGAGGGCGACGGAATGGAGCGCCTGGATGAGCGACGCCATCCGGGGGACGAACTTCATTTCCCCCGGATGCCTGCGCCGGCCTTTTTCTGCTTTCCGGATGATAGCTCCAGGATTATCGCGGCGACCCGCCCGAAATCCCGCGCAACGTAGCCGGGCTCGGCGCGCATGAGCTTCCCTCTGTCGCGATAGGGGGAATGGCCTCCGTGGTTGTAGAGGATCGTCCTGCTTCCCGCGGCGTTCCCCATCCAGATGTCGTTGGAGGAGTCGCCGACGACGACAACGATCTCCCCTGCTGAGATGCCGAGCCTTTCGGCGACGATCCTGATGCTGTCGGGCGCCGGCTTGGGGTTTTTCACGTCCTCGAACGCGAGGACGCAGTCGAAGGCGCCGGAGAGGCCCAGCTTCTCGAGGACCGCGTCGATGTACCAGCGGTAGGCGAACGTGACGATCGCCGTCCCGATCCCCTCCGCTTTGCACCAGGCGAGGGCCTCCATCGCCCCGGCTTCGAGCTCGGCGCGCGGGATGAGCGCCCGAAGCTTCGCGAAATAGCGGGCCTTGAACTCCTCAAGCCGCTCGGGGGCGCCCGCCATCTCCATGTAGACGCGGTCGCTCTTGGAGAGGGTGTCGTTCCTCTTCTCCGGGGGAAGGCCTATCCCCATCTCCACGAAAGCCTCCTCGCGCGACTCCGTCCACATCCAGATGGTGTTCCCCGCAGGCCCGTCGAAATCGAAGACGACGGCCCCGGTGGGTCCCGGAGCGGGCGGCATGACGGGCGGAATTTCCCGGTCCGTTTTTTAAGTTTCCCCGATGCAAGCGGTTATATTCCTCCGGCAGGTCATTTTTCCATGGGCGCGCCCGTGAAGGCCAACGTGACGATCAAGGACTTCGAAAAGCTGGACATCAGGGTCGGGAAGATACTTTCCGTCGAGGACGTCGAAGGCTCCGACAAGCTCGTCGGCCTGACGGTGGATTTCGGCGATTTCCGGCGCGCGATTGCCGCGGGAATGAAGAAGGAGCGGCCCATCACCGAAGCCGAGGCGGCAGCCAAGGTGTCGCCGATAAAGCGCATACGCGACGAGATCGAGGGGAAACAGGCGCTCTTCGTCGTCAACCTTGAGCCGCGGAAGATGATGGGGATTGTTTCGGAAGGGATGCTCTTTGACATCGGCTATCCGGACGGGATCATCCCGGTCCTCGCGGTGCCCGAAAAACCCGTTCCGGACGGGGTGCGGGCCGGCTAGGCTAGGGCTCGCTCAGGCGACCTTCGCTAGCTCCGGCGCCCGGTAGATGCGAAGGTCGGCGGGCGGATGCACGTCCTGAGCGTATTTGGAAACCTCGTGCCAGAAGACCCTCGCATTGGAGGCGAGCCGGAAGATCGCCTCGTCCCTAGGGACGGAATTTTCCGGATAATAGGCGGACCAGACGGTGAGATAGCTTCCGCCCTCATCGGGCCTCTCGACGTCTCCGGAGAACCTGCGCTCCATCTCCTCTGCGCCCTTTCCTGGCATGCACATCCGGAAGCCGACGAACTCCTCCCGCTCCCGACGCAATGATGGGGCTCGCCCGGGATCATCCCGGTGTCCTAGTAGGAGGCTTGCCATGAAGCCGTAAGCAGAGGGCGGGTTGGCGGCGATATAGTCCAGAGCATCCTTGGGCACGCCGTTCCGGGCGAGCGCCGCGGAAACCGCCTCCGCTTCCGCCGCATAGGAGCGCCCCTCGAAAAACCCCTTTGAATTCCTGCTAGCCTTGTCCAAACCCCGGCATGCCTCCCCTTGATGCCGGATGCGGGCCCGCCTTAAAACGGTTCGGGGCGCAGGTTATCGGAACCGGACGGCTGGTTTCGGACTTGTGGGGGGCGGCCGGGCCGAGCGCCAAGGGCGCGAAGGCGCAGGTCACGCGCCCCGCCGACGCAGTGAAGGGGATGGGGCTAGTGGGCTCGGCCGGAATTGAACCGGCGGCCTGCGCAGTGTAAGTGCGCCGTCATAACCACTAGACCACGAGCCCTTCTGAAGAATCCTGCAAAGAGGGTTAAATAAGTTCTTTCCTCGGCTCAATAGACGTCGAAGGAGAGACCCGTCCCTTCCTTCTCGCGGGAGAGCTGCAGGAGCGTTTTCGGGAACCTCTCGCGCTCGAGGGCCGTCTCGAGGAGCTCGGGCCTCGCAGCGACGAAGCGCGGGTGGAAGAGGTGGCAGGAGCGGGCGGAAGTGACGGGAATCCGCAGGCCCGCGACGAGGCGCTCCCAGTCGTAGGGCCTCTTCACGAAGACGTTCGGGAGGTGGCCGTAGTGGGAGCGGCAGGAGACGTACCCGAATCCCACCTCCCTGCAGGCGAACTCGACCTCCACCGACGAGTCGAGGTAGGGCGGGCGGAAGCCAAGGGGCTTCATGCCGAGCTTCGCGAAGGCCTCCTTTGCGAGGGCGAGCTCTTGGGAGATCCTTTCCAGCGGGAGGCGTGAGAGGAGGACGTGGCCGAATCCGTGGCAGGCGATCTCGTGGCCCGCCCTCCTTAGGAGCCGGATTTCCTTCCCGTACCTGTGAACCGTCTTCCCGACGAAGAAGAAGGTCGCCTTGGCCTTGTGCGCCTTCAGGGTTCGCGCTATCCTACACAGCTCGCGCCCGTCGCCCGAAAGCACGGTGCCCGGGAGGGTCGCCATGTCCCGCAAAGCCGTCAGGGGGCCGAACCTCGCCTCGAAGCGGAAGAAGTCCAGGACCTCGCGCAGGGTCACTTGCGGGAGGCCTCTCCGTCGGGCCGATCCTCGGAAAAGATCTCGCTCTGGAACCTGAAGAAATGGCAGTTCTCGAAATCGGTTATCCACACGTCCTTGGGGAGGCCAGCCTTCTGGCAGGTCGCTTCCACGAACTCCGAGACGCTCCAGTCCCATTCGACGGGCACCTGCGGGAGGAGGAGGCCGGAGAAGGAGCCGCTCCTGTACTTGAGGATGAGGCCGTCCGTCCCGAGCCTTATCGAGGAGAGGAGGGCGCCGGGCCGGGAAGCCATTATCCTCTTGGGCTTCGTGAGGACGCTCACCTCGACGACCGTCTCGGGGAGCTCCTCGGAGCCAAGCTGTGGGAACCTCGTGTCGTGGAAGGCGGCCGAAAGGGCCGCTTCCAGGAGGGCGTCCTTGAGGGGGAGGACGGGCTCCGGGAACCCGACGCAGCCGCGCAGTTCGCGCGTGGGATACGTCTGGAGGGTCACGAAGCAGCCGGCCTTCTCCAGGCACCATTTGGGCCACTCGGTCCCGAGCTCGAACCTGTGCTGCGGGGCGATGAACCTGCTCTTGAGGAAGGTGCGGGCGGTCTTCACTAGGAACTGTCCCTGGAGGAGGCGCATCTTCTTTCAGGCACCGCCGCTCTTGTTGTTGTTCTTCGAAACGAGGACGAAGGCCGCCGAGGCCAGGATCGCGAGGAAAGCGATCCCGAGGGGCCCGAGGGACGGCGTCGATATCAGGGAGACGCCCTTGCCCTTGTTCTGGACTATGAAGGTCGCGCAGTTCATCGGGTCCGGATGGGTGTTGTTGATCTCGGGCAGGGCAGCGTCGATCGCGACGATACACGCCTTGTAGGTGCCGACGGCCCCCGAGAAGAAGAAGGCAGGGACCCTCCTCGCTTCCGATGGCGAGATGTCGACCGAGATGGAGGGGACGTTTCCCACGAACTTGGTGTAGACCGCCCCGTTCCCGGCGACGCGCAGGCCCATCCTCTTCGTCGTGTTGAAGGGCGGGATTATCGTGAAGATTATCGTCCTGGACTGCCCGACGTCCATCTGCGCTATCATCGGCGAGACGGCCGCGAAATCCTGGAAATAGCACTGGCCCAGGGTCTGCGAGCAGGACTCCTTTGCAGCGCAGTCGGAGTCGGAAAGGCAGGGCGCCGAGGCGCCGGCTCCGGAGAACAGGGCTATCATGAGGACTATCAGGACGGGGAGTATCAGGAGGACGATGGCTAGCGGCGATACGCCGACCTTCGCCGCGGCGCCCCTTCCGTTCCCGCCCCCGTTCTCCCTGGCGCGAGCAATCATATGTGCGGGATGGGACCCGCCGGCGGGCTAAAAAGACTTTTGCCTGTAGGGCGCGCCCGCAGGGCGTTTGGGGGCCAACGGCCCGCAGGCCGCCGCCGACGGGCCCCGGCGCCTTCGGCCCCCTTTCCCCTAAGAAAGCCTCCGTCCAGCCTCGGCTGGACTTCGGCAAACCAATATAAAGCGGGAAACCGGCGCCCGCCCTGCCCAGCATAGCGGGGTAGGGTAGTCTGGAGTGCCCGTCGGGCTCATAACCCGAAGATCGGTGGTTCAAATCCACTCCCCG
>DYHY01000042.1 GCA_020723935.1 Candidatus Micrarchaeum sp. | reverse complement strand
GAAAAAGCCATGGCCTCTCCTCCTGTGCTGAAGATGAAGATGAATGCGGCGAGGATGCCGGGCAGGCGTTTCATGGTCTTCCCCTTTGCCGTGCGCGATCGTGCGCAGGCGCAGCGGCGGAGGCAAAGGCCTGCGCGAGCGCCACGAAGCCCGGGACGCCGAGCATCAGGCGCGCCATCTCCTTGTCCTTGACTATCTTCTTCAACCAGTCCATCGCGGTGTAGTAAGTGTTCTCCAGGCGCTCCGCCTGCTTCACAATCACCCTTTTGATGCCGCTGATCTTGATGCGCGACTGGACTATTGGTATGAGCTGCTCGTCGTCGGCCCCGTCCGTGACGAGGATGACGCCGTCGAACTTCCCCTTTCCGGAGAGGATCTTGTCTATCTGGCTAGAGACTATCCTGTCGGATGCCGCGCCCACCTTGAGGCTCCCGGTGACGACCGCGACCTCGCAGCCTATCTCCCGGGCGGACTTTATGGCCTCGAACATGGTGTTGGAGTCCGTGTCCGCTGGATCGGCGGTGGCGAGCGCTATCGCGCCCTTGAGGCAGTCCTCATGCCCGACGAGGGGCCCGTCGAAGCTCGTCTTCCTCCCCAGGTCGTCGTCGCGGTCTATGCAGAGGACGAGGAGGTTCTCCTTCTTCAGGGACCCGCCCGCGGAGCTACTGGGTTGCGGCAAGGCTAACGTCCTCCTTTGTCACAGTCTTCCTCTTCGCGAAAGTCGCGAGGGTCGCAGCCCTCTTTGCGGTCCGGGTCCCAACTTCCTCCAAAAAAGCTCCCAGTTCCAAGACGGCGTCCTTCTCGACCCTCAGGCCGGTCGCCTTCTTCATTATCCTGAAGACGGTCGCTTTTGGTAGGAGGGAGGAGGGCATATGGAGGGTGCCGCGGGGGGCAGGGTTAATTAATCTTCTCCCCCGCATTTTCCCTTGCGGGCGGAAAAACGAAGCGCGCCGCAATTCCCGCCGCGAGGCCCAGGAGGCTTGCAAGGGCCGTGTTCCCCAGGAGAACGTTCAGGGAGGCCGCGAGCTCCCCCGGGAACGCGAGATTGAGGAGCCGTTCCATCGGGAAGGCGAGCGTTTCGCCCGCAAGGCGCCCGAAGGAGCCCAGGGAGGCGAGCCAGCCGGGGCAGGAGAAGCGGGCTATCGGCCCCCCGCCCTCGGGGCAGAACAGGCCCCAGAAGCCTATCGCCCCGAAGCACAGCAATAGGGCTGCAAGATATGCCAGCGGGAGGTAGAGCCAGAACGCCGGGATCCCCCTGCCGCCTTGTCCGCTCGCCGCGTCGTCATGCGCCGCCATATCCCCCGCGCAGGGCGCGGGGGAGTTATCTGCCTTTTCCTTTTCCCCACACCCTAACCGGAAACCCCGCCGGAAAAGAGATAAAAGGCAGGCGGCCGGCCCCCGAGGCATGCAGGCGGATTTCGATTCGGTCGTTAGGAAGCTAGTTGACGACGCCCACCTCCCGAGGGAGGAGATCCTCAAGCTGATAGAAGCCAAGAAGAAGGAGCTGGCGGGCCTCGTCTCCGACGTCGGCGCCGCACACATAATCGCAAACGAGCTCGGGATCCAGACCCTCCCCTCCCTCAAGACCGTGAGCAAGATAGATGACCTGCGGCCCGGGATGTCTGCCGTAGACATCGTCGTGCGGATTCTTCGCGTCTTCGAGAAGAAAGAGTTCGAGAGGAAGGGCCAGGCCGGCCAGACCGGGCAGCTCGCTTCCTTCATAGTCCTGGACGAGACCGGGACGACGCGCCTCGTCCTCTGGGGGGCACTTGCGAACCTCTCGGACGCCGCCAAGCCCGGCGACATACTCAAGATCTCCAACGCCTACACCAAGACCGACCTGCAGGGCCGCGTCGAGATGCACGGCTCCAACAGAACGAGGATCGCCCTCAACCCGGACGGGGTCGGTGAGGACCTCCCCAAGGTCTCGGCGGCGGGCAGCTATTCCGGAGGCTCCGGAATCGCCAAGGAGAAGGAGATCTCCGAGCTCCTGGAGAACGAGCCCACCCAGGTCTCCGTGCGCGCGATAGTGATGAAGATCTTCGACCAGCGCGCCCCCTTCTTCGAGACCTGCCAGACGTGCGGGCGCTCCGTCAACCTCTGCGCCGAGCACGACCATTCCACGACCAAGAAGGCCCTGATCCTGTCCCTGCTCCTGGACGACGGGACCGGGGTCATCCGGACGACCCTCTTCAAGAACGCGGCCGAATCGCTCCTCAAGATGTCCACCGAGGAGGCGGAGAAGCTCGCGGAGCTGGCCGGAAACCCCCTCGTCCTCTACACCGCGGCAAACAAGGTGGTCGGGACGGAGCTCGTCTTCACCGGCCGGGTCAAGAAGAACGCGGTCTTTGACAGGATGGAGATGATAGCCAATTCCGTCTCTGAAGTCAACGTCGCCGAGGAGATAAGGAAGCTCGAAAAGGAGCTCGAGGAGCCCGCCAAATAATACCGGAAGCCTCCCGCCTTCCGTTATAAATAAGAAATCAGGACCGGACTTGAGGGAAACGAGCACCACACCAATGGCGAAATCCAAGGAACCCAAGCCCATCAAAGAATCAGACTCCAAGGCCGATGCAAAGGTTGAGGTCGAGGTCGAGGCCGAGGCCGAGGAGGAAGCCAAAGCCCCTGCGGAGGAGCCCGCTGAACCTGCGGCAGCCCTGGCCAAGTCCAAGAAGGCGCCGAAAGTTGAATCGGTCGCCGGGCTTCCCGGAGTCGGCGAGAAGACGGCAGACAAGCTCGCGGCAGCCGGATACATAGACATCCTCGCCGTCGCAGCCGCATCCCCCGCGGAGCTCGCCGCCGTCACCGAGATAGGCGAGGGGACGTGTGCGAAGATCATCAACGCCGCCCGCGAGCAGCTCGAGATAGGGTTCGAATCCGCTGCATCGCTCCTCGAGAAGAGGAAGAAGGTGGGGAGGATAACCACGGGAGCAAAGTCCCTCGACGACCTCCTCGGCGGAGGCGTCCAGACCCAGGCGATAACCGAGTCCTTCGGGGCCTTCGGCAGCGGCAAATCCCAGATGGGCTTCCAGCTCGCCGTCAACGTCACCCTCCCGCCCGACAAGGGGGGCCTCGGAGGTGAGGTGGCGTTCATCGACACGGAGAACACCTTCCGCCCGGAGAGGATCATACAGCTCGCCGAGGCCAAGGGGGTGCCCAAGGACGAGATCCTCAAGAAGATCATAATCGCCCGCGCCTA
>DYHY01000018.1:8585-16747 GCA_020723935.1 Candidatus Micrarchaeum sp. | reverse complement strand
TCATAATGGCGCTCTGGTGGGTGATTGGGCAGTTCCTCTGGGGCTACAAGTTCGCGATGGCGATCAACAAGGACGTGACGAGCGTCGAGGGCGCGATAAGCGCGCTCACCCACATCGGGAATCGCATGAAGGAGCTCGGGGACAAGTTCTAGGCGGGAAGAGACGCGCGCCGCGCGGACAGGAAGACAAGGGAGCCGGGCCGTAGCTTTAGGATGGGGTGCGGTCCGGCGCCAGGTTCCTTCAAGCCCCTGTCAAAGTCCCGTTCGGTCCCCTCGGGTACGGCTTTGCCACCCTCTACGAAACTATATAAACCATTAGTTAGTAGTTAATTCGGATAGCATGGCAATATCCTTGTTTGGGAACGGGTCGGGGAAGGAAAAGTCGGACAGCCAAAACCTTAAATGCAAGTCAAGCCTTAAAACGGCCAGAGGTAGCAGACTTACGATGAATACCAAGGACAGCAAGCTCTGGATGTTTTTGCCCGCGACAAGCTCCGGAGTCGTCATAGACGCGATAAACAAAATAGGGGCGTTCATACTTGACATCCTGGCCCTCCTTTTCGGGACAACGGGCGCGCCAATTCAGGAGGTCATCTTCATCTACATCCTGCCCTTCCTCCTGATCTACTTCACCTTCTACGACTTCATCTGGCTGATGGGCTTCTTCAGGAAGAGGACCGCGCAGGTGATATCGCTGATACTGGCCCTCTTCGGAGCCCATTTCGGGGTCTACAAGCAGGTGGTTGAGCTCATAGGCGTCCTGATAGGGACGGGAACATCGGGGAGCGGCATCTGGATACCAATGCTCACCTTCGTGTTCATCATAATGGCGCTCTGGTGGGTGATTGGGCAGTTCCTCTGGGGCTACAAGTTCGCCACCGCGATCGCCAAGACCGAGACGAGCGTCTCCTCGACACTAGGGGCGCTCAGCAAGATCGGCGAGCACATGAAGAAGCTCGGCGACGGGTTCTAGGGCTGCGGGGCAAGGGCTAGGGAAAACAACTATGGCGAAGAAACCGGGGACGCGGGCTAGGGCGCCGGAGGGTAATCCGGCCCTCGAGGGCCTCAACCTCGCCGGGGATTGGCTCTCCATCCTCGCCCTCCTCTTCTCGATATTCGTCTCCCTCTCAGTCCTGCTCTTCATGTTCACCGGCGGATCGTGGCTGGGGCCCCTCGCGGACGCGTTCTCGGCCCTGAAGGTCTACGTCTTCCCCTGGATAATCGTGCTCGGGCTCCTCTCCATTGGGAGGGAGTTCTGGGCGATACGGGTGTACTTGCAGCACATACACCTGGGAAGCATACTGGAAAAGGAACTGACAAAGGAGGCAAGATAGGAAAAATGGCATTTATTGACGAGACAATAAGCACGCTTGTGACGCAGGGGTTCTTCGACTACATCCTGCCCTTCCTCCTGTTCTTCTTCGTGGCTTTCGCCATCTTCGAGCAGACGAAGATCGCCGGCGACAAGAAGTCGATAAACGCGGTGATAGCGATGCTCATCGCCCTGTTCGGCCTGTACTTCTTCAGGGTCTTCCAGGTGGGGAGGTTCCTGTCGTTCTTCACAGGCAAGTCGATGCTGACGATAATCATCCTGATCTTCACGTTCATGATGACGACGTTCGTCTTCAAGGTCTTCCAGAACAACGGGATGATCAAGAAGGACCAGGACTGGAAGTACGCGCTGATAATCTTCGCCGCGTGCCTGACCATAATCCTGCTGATACTCCAGTCGAGCCCCGACACGTGGAAGATGCTCTTTGGCCAGGACATCCAGATAGACTGGGCGACGGTCATAGGAATAGGGGCCGTCGCGGGCGTGATAGGCCTTGTCGGCTGGGTCATGGGGTCCTGAGGTGGCCGGAATGCTGTACGCTAGCGTAATCCAAGGGGCGATAGACCAGGCGGTAAACAACCAGATCTACCAGATAGTCCTGCCCTTCGCCCTGATCTTCCTCGTGACGTTCGTGCTGCTCAAGTCGTCCAAGGTCGCCGAGGACAACATAATCGCGGGCCTGATAGCTGGCGTGATAGCCCTGCTCGTGACGCTGTTCCTCTCGAGCGTGCCGATAGTGGGCGAGTTCCTGTCCTTCCTCCTAGGGAAGGCCGGCATAATCTTCGTGATAGTGCTGATAATACTCGTCGTGAACGCGTTCATCAGCAAGAACGTAGCCTAGGAAAGGAGGAAGGAGTGTAATGAAGGGACAGATTGACAAGAAGACGATAATCCTGATAGTCGCGGTGGCCATAATAGGCCTGCTCGTCGTGACGACGCCCGGCTGGAGGGAGATTTTTGGCCTCGGCGGGATAAATTTCAGCGACCAGCTCCTCCTCTACGGGGCGATTGCCGCAGGGATCATCGGAATGATCATCTTCGTGATGAACGCCAAATAAGACGGCCGAGTCGGGCGTCCGCGCCAAATGGTCCGAAGGACCCGAATATGCATCCTGAGCGGATGCGAGTCTGCCGGGAGGAGTTCCCGGAGCCCGGAAAGGAAAGTTTGTCCATCGGGCCGTAATGCCGCTCAAACCGCAAAAACTCGTCCTCAGAAGCCTATTATGGCCGACAAAGCACTGCAAAAACGGAGCGAACCATTATTTTTAAAAAGTCCCGGGAAGTCTTGACAGGGCGAGGCTTGGAACATAAATGTCTCACCACCTTCAAGAAGTAATAAGACCCAGAACAATGACGGGCCACAAGGGCGATTACGGAAGGGTCCTTGTCGTCGGCGGCTCCCCCACCTATGTGGGCGCGCCCACCTTCGTCGCGATGGCCGCCTATGCCACCGGGGCGGACGTCGTCAAGATCGCCGCGCCCGAAAGGGTCGCCTGGACGATCAACACGTATTCCCCGCACCTCATAACGATCAAGCTCCCGGGAAGCTATTTCGGCAGGGAGCATGTCGAGACTATCCTTTCCGAAGCCGCAAGGTCCGACGTCGTGGTCGTTGGGAGCGGGATAGGCGACAGGAAGGAGACAATAGAGGCGGTTGCGGTCCTCCTCCAGAAGCTGGACAAGGCCAAAGCCCGCGTGCTGATAGACGCCGACGCCTTCAAGGCGAAATACGTGCCCAAGAAGTGCGTCCTCACTCCGCACGAGCGCGAGTTCCTCACGCTCTTCGACAAGATACCTCCCGTGAAGGAGATAGACAAGAGGCGCGAAGCCGTGAGGAAGGCCGCCGAGAAGACGAAGAGCGTCATACTCCTCAAGGGCGGCGTGGACCTCATAACCGACGGCAAGCGGATGGAGG
The DNA here is from genome assembly GCA_020723935.1 of Candidatus Micrarchaeum sp. Classification (GTDB taxonomy): domain Archaea; phylum SpSt-1190; class SpSt-1190; order DYHY01; family DYHY01; genus DYHY01. Next base: position 13,500 of record DYHY01000018.1, on the reverse strand, counting down.
AGAACACCGTCCACAACCCTGAGATGACTGTCGGGGGGACTGGCGACACCCTCGCGGGGATCCTCGCCACTTTCTGGGCCCAGAGCCCCGAGAAGCCCTTCGAGGCGGCCGGCGCGGCGGCGTGGGTGAACGGCCTTGCGGGCGACCTGTGCCTGAAGAAGAGGCGCCGCGTCCTTCCGCACTGGCTGATAGAGCACATCCCGGAAGCAATGAGCCACAGCCTGTAAGGCATAGGGCCCTTGATGCGCACGGAACGCGTTTTCAGCTGCAGGGGCACGGGCGAGTGCTGCACTAGGCTGATACCTGTGGCCCCGCCGCGGGAATTCTGGGAGGATGACAAGACGAAGAGCTCCGGCTACGTCCACAAGGTCGGGAAGGTGCAGAGCCTCGGCGGCGTCGGCCTTTTCGACTGGGAGGTGGGCGGCCTGCGGGCGCTTGCCAGGGAGAAGAAGGCAAGGCTAGCCAAGAAACTCGTCCCCTGGCACGTGGCCTTCACGAGGAAGGAGGGGGGCGAATGCGTCGCGGTGACCTGGAACATCCACAGCATGGCCTGCCCGTTCCTCACGAAGAAGGGCGGCCTGTGCGGCATCTATCCCGCGCGGCCCCTCGTCTGCAGGCGCTTCCCCCTCTCGGCCGACGAGAGCTTCATAGCGGGCGAGAGGAGCGGGAGGTATTTCCCGGTCGAATATTCCGTCCAGTGCGGCTGCTCCAAGGACCTGCGGCCGGCACCGAGGAGGCTCCTTGCCTTCGAGGACATCCATTCGACGGCTTTCCGCACGTTCGGAGACGCCTACATCGGGAAGATCCGCTACGACCTGCATTTCCTCCTCCTCGGAGCCATCGCGAGGAAGATGAGGAAGGTGGGTTTCTTCGCGAAGACGACGAAGACCAAGGGCGAGCTCGCGCGGGCCGCGCGAAGGCCGATCCGGCTCTCATACTTCCTCGAGCGCGAGGGGATCATCTCGAAGAGCGAGCTGGCGGCGACGATCGAGCTCGCCGAAAGCGAGCTCCCGGAATGGATTTCCGGCTCGAGGAAGAAATTCTCCTTCGAAGCGGACCTGGCCTAGCCTAATCCCTGCGCGCGGCCAGGCGCAGTAGCGTCCCCGCGAACATCGCCATTCCGCGGAACGAGAAAGTTTTTGATTCCCCGTGCACCCTCTCGCGGAAGGTTATTGGCGCCTCGGCGACGCGCAGGCCCGAGCGCTCGCACAGCGCGAGGGAGGAGAGCTGGAACGAATATGCGTGGGAAGGGAGCTTCCAGGCAGTCTTCAGGATCGCGCGCACGGCCCGCGGGGAATAGACCCTGAAGCCGCCCGTGAGATCGCGCGCTTCCGAGCGCAGTGCCAGGCGCGCGAGGGAGTTTGCGGCCCGCGAGAGGAAGTGCCTGAAGGCGTCCCAGCCGACGATCCTTCCGCCCGGCGCGTAGCGCGAGCCGAGGAGGACGTCTTGCTTCTCCCTGGAGAAGATCCATAGCAGCCTCTCCAGGTCCTGCGGGGAGTGCGAGATGTCGGCGTCCATCGTGACCGTAGGCCCCCTTCGGAGGGCGGCCCGCATGCCGGCAAGTATTGCTGGGCCCAGGCCCCCCTGCGGGACGCGCACTAGGCGCGCGCGCGGGAATCCTGCTAGCAGCCTTGCGGTCGCGCCGTCCGGGCCGAAGCTGCAGACGAGTATCCCGGAGACCTGCGGAAGCCTTGAAAGGGCCGGCAACAGCATCGCTAGGTTCTCTTCCTCCGACATCGCTGGCAGGACGACGCAGGCGCGCATCATCGGCGCTAGAGCCCAAGCTCCCGTTAAAAAAAGGATTCCTAGTCAGGGCAGTGGTCTAGTTTATGTACTTCTTCTGGGCCGGCCTTTCCTCGGCCGCCCTTACATTTGTCGCTTGGTTCAGTTGGTTCAAGACCGTCTCGGGATCCATGTCTGGGTTACTCATGAGGACCCACGCGACGTAGTCGCTCCTCGCCCTGCAGAAGATCTATTTCCAGACCCCGCAGGGGGGAGATGCGAGGCATCAGGTCCTTGTCCGAAGGTATCCCGGAAAAATCGGCCGCGGTCGCGCCATCGTAGTTCTTGGCTGCGGGAGCCTCGCCCATAATATCACTACTCAAAATTAGTATATAAATCTTCCCATATGAATAAAAGCGAAATCATAACGAAGGGGCGAGGTGGTGGCGCCGGATCCACTGCTGGTCGCGCCGCCGCCGGCACACGCGCTGCCATCCGAGGGAGAAACCCTTCCGCCTGACCAAAAGCTCCCAGCCCGACAGGGCAATCGGGAGCCCCCGACACCCGCGTACTTGCCGCCCCGACGGCAGGGGTCACGTCCGGCCCTCAAGACTCGGACGAACCAGCCCGCCCGGGCGCTTTCCGGGGATCGGACGACGGATTCTCTCCCTAGTCGAGCTCCGCCAGCTCCTCCGCGATCTTCCTACCAAGACCTGCAAAGTCGCCGGTCAGTTCGGCCTCGCTTATCACCCCTTCTACAGTGTCCTTTGCGAGCTTGAGTTTCGTGTGATCCCACCCGTGTATCTCGTACCTGTACTTGTGGCCGTGCTTCTCAACGTCGATGCCGATGGTCCTCCCTTCCTCGTGTATCTCGAAGCCCCCGTCCTTGAGCGCCTCCTCGGTAACGAGGATGGGCCCCACTTCGAATTCCACTAGCGGCGTCTTCATTGCGGAGAGTTCGGTCATCATCGCTATCACCTAATGTATACTTACTGTAAAGTAGTATATAAACATTTATCATTCTTTTGGCTGATAAATATTACTTAAAAAATGTTAAAATAGATAATGGCCTTGAAAAAGACAGTTATTTATCCTTTTTGTAAAATTCCAGGATTTCTTCTTGAATTTCCGCAAAGGGGGAGCCTCAGATAAGCGTCCAGGGCGGTCAGCGCGTCCGAGCCTTCGCATGAAACCTCCCTCGCCCCGCTGCCGACCAGGGCGTCCGAAACGACGCCTCCTGGCCCGCTATACCTTTCCGCGGCGAGCGGGAAGATGAACGCTCTCACCGGGCCGCCCAGGGCAACCATCCCGGCCTCGGAAAAGTATGCCGACGAGAAAACCGGGCAAGTTCCCTCAAGGGCGCGCGCGATCGCATCCTCCCTCTCCAGCGCCTTGGCCGGATCCGCGAGGACCTGCGTCCCCGTGGAGCTCGCGTACAGCACGCGGCTGCCGGCAAGGGCTTCCAGATCCTCGCCGCGGTAAGTCACCCTCCCCGCCTTCACGCAGCCGGAATATTCGACGGGTAGGACGCGCTCGGGCGCGCCGAAGACAAGGAAGCCGGCGCCCTTTTTCTTCCCGGCTGCCAGGGAGGAGACAAGGGGCAGGGCCGGCGGGCCGTTCTTCGCGGCGGGCGCGGCTCCTACGCGCACAGCTCGAAGGGGAAGGAATAAACTGGTATCTCCTAGCCCGCCGGCTCCGGCGCTGCACCGGAGTAGGAAGACGTCGCGAGGACGGAGACCTCCGCGCGGTTCATGCGGCTGCCGTCGTCAAGGAAATTGAGCTGCGCCAGGGGGAAGAACGCGGAGCCCGTGGACCCGCTCCCGTCGTAGAGCCTGTGGAAATACCTGGAATCCAGCAGGGCGACGTGCACCCTCGGCTCGCGGCCGCGCGGGAATTCCGCGGAATAGAGGATTGCGCCCTCGGCGGGCGGCTCGGGGCCCACGCCGCGCTTGACGAAGAACGCGCCTTCGCCCGGGGACAGGCTCCGTTGATAGTCGAACTGGAGCAGCCTGCCCCTGGGCTCGAAGACCCCGCGCACCGCCGGAAGATGCTCGCGCCCGTATTTAAGTTTTTGTCACTTTAAAATGCAGAATAATCATCCGGTCCGCTTGATTATGTGGTAGCCGAACTGCGTGCGCACCGGCTCGGACGTCATCTGCCCCACCGACAGCTTGTAGGCCGTCTCCTCGAAGGGCTTGACCATCTGCCCGCGGGCGAACCATCCCAGATCCCCGCCCCTCTTCCTGGAAGGGCAGATCGAATTCTCGAGTGCCACCTGCTCGAAGGTCTTCTGCTTGTTCACTATGAGCTGCGCCAGCTCTATTGCCTTGGACTGCTTCTCGACAAGTATGTGGCTTGCGCGCACCTTCCCGTTGTTGCCTGGCATGCCTGCACCGGGGGAGGCGGCGGTTTAAAATGATGGCGAAAGGCGGGAAGGAGGGCGCTTGGCCTCAGGGGGGGGAAAGAGGGGTGTCAGCAGCCCTCCGCAGAGGGCTTGGCCTCGGGGGGGGACGGGTGTCAGCAGCTTATGCGTTTTCCCGCCACGAAGGGCAGTACACGCGCATTCGCGTTCCGGATTCACTTCCGTGTTCGAGATGGGAACGGGTCTTGCCCGGAACCTATGGCCGCTGACATGCAGAGTGCCTTCCGGCCGTTTATAAAGTTTCCCACTGGCCCGTTTTCAGGGGCTCGCCGCTATCCCGAGCTGGTTTGCCGTCGTCTCGGGCCCGCCGTCGGCGCTCGCGATGTAGCCAATGACCTGCCTGCCCTCCATCGCCATCATCGCTTCGCCCCCGCCGCCCATGTAGATGGCATCAGCCACCCCGAACCTCCCGAGTATCTCGGCGAGGCCCGCGACCGACACGCCGTCGCAGTACCCGGGCGCGTTCCCGGGGATTGGAGTCTCCTTGACGACGACGACGACGAGGTCAAGGACAGTTCCCCACCTGTCGAAGCCTATCGACGTCCTCGCGTGGTGGCTGGTCCATACCTCCTTGGTGCGCGTGAGGACGTAGGAATGGATTTTTCCGTCCGCGACGACCGGCCCCTTGCCGCAGACCGCCTGCGAGATGACGTCCGTGGGCGAGCCGCCCTCCGCGAAGAGAAGAGAGGGGATGGCCTGGCGCACGTTGATCGGCGGGTCGAGGCTCTCGTAGGGCGGCGTCGTCACGATGACGCGCCCATCCCTGAGCTG
>DYHY01000018.1:0-8575 GCA_020723935.1 Candidatus Micrarchaeum sp. | reverse complement strand
GCTGGTAGAGGCGGGGGTTGTTCCCGAAGTATTTCTCGCCCGCGTCGCCGTAGGGCTCCGCGTCCAGGGCGCTCAGGGCGAAGGTCGTCGGCGCCGTCCTGTCCGCTCCGGTCCTGTCGCGGGGGGCGCTGTTCACGGCGGCGAAAAGCCCGTATTCCCTCATGAACGCGGGCGTCGTCATCCCGGACGAATCGCGCGGCGTGACGAGAAGCGAGATGCCCGGGTCGGACAGGTCCGCCTTCAGGACGTGGACGGTCTTTACCTCCTCCGACATCGCGACGGATTGGGTGCCGTAGCAAATCCCGTCGGCGACCATCTCCAGGCAGTAGCTGGCGCACATCTGCGCAAAGCCGGAGGAGGCCGGCGCCGGGGATGGGGCGGCGGCGTTCGTCGGAAGGGTGGCGGGCCCCTCGCCGAAGGGCGGAAGAGGGACGGGATAGGATTCGGAGGAGAGTGTCGGGGACGCATCCCGCGGCGGCGCCGAGGGCCGCGAGCAGCTTGGAAGGCTTGCGCATCCTTTCCTTTGTTCCCCCGCGCCCGCCCGGACGCCGGCACTTTTATGTTTTTTCCGCGGCGGGTGGGCGAATGGGGAAAAACCCGGAACAGGCCAGTGACTTCTTGACTTGGCCCGGCTCGCCCGCCGGCCGCACCGAAGCGGCACCCCGGGACCTGCCGGGGACCTGCCGGGGACCTGCCGGGGACCTGCCGGGGACCGAAAACGTTTTGAGCATGCCCGGGGTGATGCTGCAAGCAGGAATGTCAGACAATTTCCCCGCGCCATCCGACGAGAAGAAGTACGCCAAGGAGAAGGGCGTCTTCTCCAACCTGGAGAAGGAGCTCTCCCTCGGGCCCGGGAAGCGCGCGGAGAAGAGCATTGAGGAGCTCGCGGCGGAGCTGGAGGAGTCCGGCGCGGGGAAGCTCAAGAGCCCGCAGATCTCCGCCGGGGAGGAAGAGGAGGGGGCGGAGGCGCAGGAGGACGAGGCGAAGAGGAGGATGCTCATCCTGCGGATACGCGAGATAATGGTGAGCAACGCGCGCGACAGGGCCGAGCAGCTGAGGACCCTCCTCTCCCAGGCGCCCAAGGGGATGGAGACGATGATGCACGACATAATCCAGAAATACACCTCAGTCCTCAACGAGCCGGGGCCGCAGCTGGAGGAGGTGAAGGTCCACACCCAGACGGGCACGCTCTTTGAGCCCTATTCCGCCGGGCCGCGCGACGAGGGGAAGGACTCCTACCAGGGCGGGCCGTCCGAGCCGTCCAGGCTCTATTCCGGCGGGAGCAGGGAGACGGAGGACCGCCAGTTCAGGCCGGGGATGGACACGGGAGCCGACACCGCAGTGAAGAAGATGATGGAGCGGTACCGCCAGGAAGAGGGCCCCGAGAAGGCGGGCTACGGGGAAGGCGCCTAGCCGACAGGCGCGCGGGCTGAAAGGATTAAAATACTAGGAAACGCTGTTCTACGCCGTGGCAGACGAAAGCCCCCAGGCCGCGAAGAAGCAGTTCATCGGCATGAGGGGCGCATCCCTCCCGACCGGCGGGGGCTGGGAGAACCTCCCGATGACCGAGCGCCTGCGCCAGACGTTCGAGCGCGGCCTCACGCGCGTGGAGCTTGACCTCGCCGACGCCTACAACAAGAAGATAGTCCCGGGCAACATCCCGGAGGCGCAGAAGAGGATCTCCAAGCAGATAGCCGCGGAATTCGGCGCCAAGTTCTCGGTCCACGCGCCCTACCAGGTGGACCCCTCCTCGATGTCCTGGGCGCAGCGCACGGAGGCCAGCGAGGTTCTGCGCCAGTCGATAAAGTACGCCAAGGACATGGGTGCCAAGTTCGTCACCATCCATCCGACCGCGAACCTCTCCGGGGCGGCGTTCCAGGACCCCTTCACCTGGCAGGCGAACCCGGTCCCCGCGCATTTCATGGTCAGGAACAAACAGGAGTTCGACACCTGGTGCTCGAACCACAACATAAAGCAGGACTCGCCGGTCTACGAGAAGCTCAAGCAGGAGGCGGGCGTCATGTACAACGCCCAGACGATGCAGTACACGCAGCACTACGCCTCTTCGGCCCCGCTTTACGCGCGCGACTTCGGGTCCAAGGCGGTCAGCAACGAGATTAACAAAGTCTTCTTCGAGCTGAGGAGCAAGGGGGTCTCCGACGACGCGACGATCAGGCAGAACCTGGCCCTCGCCGTCTCGGGCTACCTCGGAAGCCGCAACGTGAACGTGAGCGAAGCGGCGCACCAGGCGTGGAACGCGTTCCTCGCCAACTACAACGACAGGATAAAGGACCTAAACGCGCGCTACGCGCAGGTCCCGGACTCGGACCGGCCCGAATACGTGAAGCACTACAACGAGCAGAAGGAGAAGGCCTGGCAGCTCGCGACGATGGCGAGCGGCGGGCGCATAAACAAGGACGGCACGACGATCGAGCAGAATTTCGAGTATGACGGCAGGAAGGACAAGAGCAAGGACCTCTTCTACGGCGAGTTCGACCCCCTCGGCGGAAAGCAGAGGTTCAACTTCGCACAGGCGATGACCCTCAACCGCCAGATAGACCTCGGGTCCGAGGAGGAGTCGACGAAGAAGTTCGTCTCGAACCTCCAGGAGACGTTCCAGGACCTCCTCAAGAACCCGGACGTCCAGAGGGACCTGCGCGAGGGCAACATCAAGCTCTCCCTCGAGAACCTCTGGGGGGTCAACCCTGAGAGGGGGATAACGGAGGCCGCAGGCTACTTCAACAAGGCAGAGCACATGGCGCAGGCGGTGAGGGCCCTGCGGGAGGTGGCGACCGCCAACGGCCTGGACCCGAAGTGCATAACAATGACCTTCGACACCGAGCACGCGGCGATTGGGAACCAGACGAATCCCCAGGAATTCGTAGACACGCTCAAGAAGAAGTTCCCGGACACCGAGATAGGCCACGTCCACCTCGTCGGCGGCGGCTCGACGGGCTCCATCTTCGGGCACAAGGGCTTCGGCTCGGTGGAGGACGACATCGCGAGGAAGCACCCGGAACTGCTGAAAAAGCTGGTGGAGATGGGCGCGCCGATAACAATGGAGCCAGGAAGCGGCGGGATAAAGGACGTTGAGGCGGGCCTCGAGACGCTCCTCCTCGGCGCGCCGATGGAGGCCCTGCAAGCCGCGGGCTTCGACAAGAACTCCCTCCCCGCGCTCGGATACGCCTCGGCGCCCTCGCCCGCATACCCGTCCGGCCCCAGCTATTTCGGGGCCCTCGCCGCGCAGAACGAGGCGATGGTGACAAAGAGCCTCTACTCATTCGGGCCCTCGCTCAGGCAGCCCTTCCAGGCGACGTATGGCCCGTTCGCATCGCCCTCGCTCTACCAAGGGGGGATCTCCCACCAGGCGCCGGGCATGAGCTTGTGGCCGACGGGGCAGCCGCTACTCTACAGCATGAGGCCCAAGGAATAGGCGAAGGGGCAGGAATAATACGCTACACGAACAGGGATGAACGAAAGGCAAATGGCGAAGAAGCAGAACACGAAACGGAAGGCGAACAAGAGGATCTCGATGAAGCCCAAGGCGAAGGCCGCGGCGAAGATCGAAAGGATACCCAACGCCGTCGGGAAGGAGGAGTTCCTCGAGGGTCACCAGAAGGAGACGAGCCTGCAACACGTCGCGCTCAAGGAGATATCCCTCATATACGACTTCTCCCTGCGCGTTGTCAAGGAGTTCGGCTCGCTCATAAAGAGCGTCGTCGTGTTCGGCTCGTTTGCGCGCGGGAAGATCAACGAGAAGAGCGACGTTGACCTGCTGATAATCGTCGACGACGCGTCGGTGGAGCTCACGCCCGACATAATGGCGTTCTACAACAGGGAGCTGGACTCGATCCTCAAGAAGGAGGGCTCCGCCCTCAAGTTCCACCTGACCACCGTCGCCCTCTCGGAATATTTCGACACCGTGAGGCGCGGCGACCCCCTCATAATAAACATCGTGAGGACGGGCCGGCCCATAATAGACTCGGGCTTCTTCGCGCCGATGAAGAAGCTCCTCGCGCAGGGGAAGCTCCGCCCGACGTGGGAGGCAATAGAGCTCTCCAAGAACAGGGCCTCATACCACCTGGGCGACTATTCCGGCGCGACGCTCGTCGCCGCGACGAGCCTCTACTGGGCGGCCGTCGAGGCCGCGCACGCGGCGGTAATGACCAAGGGCTCCACGCCCGCAAGCCCCGAGCTGATCACGGCCGAGATGGAGCGCCTGGGCCTCGGGACCGAGGAAGACAGGAAGGCCTACCAGGGGATCTACGACCTGATGAAGACAATAGTCCACAAGCAGAAGATGGAGATCTCGCCCGAGGAGCTCAGGTTCTGGAAGGATTCGACAACGCGGTTCGTCGAGAGCATGGCAAAAATCTGCTCGGAATACAAGGAATAGCCAAAAGATTCAATGAAAAGGAAAGGCGGGAGAATCGGGGCGCATTGCTACGCCCCGTCTAGCCCCCGAAATACCCCCTATTACGCCGGCTCAGCAGTCCCTCTCGCGGAAGTTAGCTTCTTTTCCAGCCCCTTGAGGTAGGAGGCGGAGCCCGCTCCCGAAGCCTCGTACTGCGCGAAGAGCACTTTGTATGCCGCACTCATCGCTCCCGCCGGGCCCGCAAGGCGCTGCGCGCCCCCGACTCCCGCGTTGAAGGCCGCTTCCGGGGATGCGGCCGTGAAATAGTGTGTTATCGCCGCCGAGAATGTCTTTTCGTCGGCCGCCTTTCCAGCTCCAGCGCCGAGCGCGCCCCTGAATTCGCCCGTGAATTTGAGGGCCGCCTCGAGCACTCCCGCGTACGCCTCCTGAGCCTGCGCCGTCGCTTTGGCGCGAAGCAAGTCCAAGACATGCGGATCATCTCCGCCGACCCCGTTGTAGTTGTTGATTTCTCCCAGCACACGGGAAAGCTCTTCACCTGCGGTCTCTGTGCCTATTCTCAGGGAGCCTTCGAAGGATTTCAGCGCATCCTGGTTCATTGCGTTGAAGTCTATCTCGCCTTTCTCGTTGACATATCCGCCGATGACCGAGCGCTTAGCGCATTCGCCGATTAACGCACTCTTGACTTCTGGAAGGGGTCCGCCCGCGTGATCCATTAGCGCCGCAATAACAGAGCCCTCGCCGCCGAGGCGCGCGGACACCGCCTGGACGATCTCATTGAAGTCGGATTCTCCCAACAGGCCCGTGAGGCCTCCGTCGCGCATCACCGCCGCGGAAGTTTTTGCATCTTCTAGGGCTAGGACGGCGCGAGTATACGCAACCTTGTTGTCGTCTGTCATCTTTGTCACCTGATAGTACGCATTAAGTGTTCCAACCTTTTAAATGTTGCTATACAATAGTAAGTAAACAACTGAATGGGCCGTTTTGAAGGCGTGGTTTCAGCCCTCTTCCTGGTTTAAAAAGGGGTGCAAGCCCCGGCAGCCGGGTCTGAGGGGCAAGAGGGAACCAAATAGCTTATATCCCGAAATGCATTCCCTCCCGCCAATATGGCTGATGAAGTAGCCCAGCCGGAGCCGAAAGGGGAGGCCAAAGGGGCAAAGAAGCCCGAAAAAGCCCTGCAACCGGTGGAAACCAAGGGGGAAAACAAAGCTCCAAGTGCCGCGCAGATGGAGAAACTCAAGAAGCGCAGGCAGCTTCTGATGAGAGCCCGAATCAATCTCATAAAGGACTTTTCGAACAAAGTGAGGGAGAAATTCGGCAAATACGTCAAGGCGGTCATAATTTTCGGCTCTTTTGCGCGGGGCGATTACACCCTCGGATCGGACACCGACGTCCTCATAATAATCGACGACACGGAATCCGACAAGCCCATTGACCAGCCGATGAGGGACAGCCTGCACAACCAAATGCAGGACCTCGCTACGTCGATAGACAAGAACATCCACACGCAGCTCCATACCCTCACCGAGTTCTGGGACTACATCAGGAACGGCGACGCCCTCTTCTTCAACTACCTGCGCACCGGGATCCCCGTCTACGACTCGGGCTTCTACAAACCGATGAACCGCATCCTCCTTTCCGGGGCGATAAAGCCCTCGCGCGAGGCGATCTTCAAGAGCATCGACGGGGCCAAGTCGTACTTGTCCAAGGTGACCGGCTACATGGAATGGGCCGTGGAGCGGATGTTTCGCGCCGTCACCTGGTCGGCGAATGCCTACCTGATGGCCGCCGGGATGCCGCCGGCGGAGGTGCCGGAGCTAGCGCCCGTCATGACGAAATACTTCGTCGAGCCGGGGACCCTTGCGGGCGAGCACGTCGCGACCCTGGACGAGGTCATCAAGCTGCACAAAGGGATAGAGCACGGGGAGGTCAAGGGCCTCTCGCCCGACCGCGTGGCGGACCTCAAGAAGAAGTGCGACAAGTTCATGGAGGTTATGGAGAAGGGCGTGAACGACCTCGTCGCGGGGAAGAAGCGGGCGGACGATCTCAAGGACAAGATAAGGACGACGCCCAAGATCTTCTGGACGTACAGGGGGAAGGACAGGCGCGGATACGCGTGGCTCTTCGAGGCGTCCATCTACGCCGCGATCTACGAGGGGAAGAACCTCGCCGAGGTCATGGTCTCCGAGATAAAGGAGGGCAAGCTCCAGCAGTTCTCGCGCGCGGATTCCAAGGAGCTCTTCGCGACGCTCGAGAGGAGCACGTTCAAGCCGATAATAACGACGAGCCTGATACAGGTGATCTTCAAGAGCATACCCCAGGAGCTCATGGAGGGGATTGAGAAGGCGGGCGTCGAATACCCCAACAGGGCGCTCATAGACCTCTCCAACATCCTCCTCCAGGGAGAGCGGGGAAAGGTATGACGTTCACGATCGGGGTGTACCTTGACAGGCTTTCGGCGGGCTTCGTGATCTCCGACAGGTTCGCGGTCGAGACGGGGAAGGGCGTTCCCACGGACGCCCTGGGCCATTCGGCGAAGGTCACGCAGACCGATTACGTGAAGGTCTTCGGCAATTCCGATTCTACGGCTCTATGCGGCGTCTCCGGCGACGTCGGCCTCGTCGACGCGTTCAAGGGCTTCGCCGCGGGAGCGCGGGGGTACGAAGGGGTCCTCAAGGCGTATTTGCGGGCAAGATACGACGGCGGGACGCAGAAGAGCCTGCACGCCCTCGTCGTCGCGGCGGACGGGAGGTTCTCGGCATACGCCGGGATACCGCTCTGGAACCTCACAATGGTGCGGATGGGGCCAGGCGGGGTCGTCCTGACGCCGGGCCTCGACAGGCCGGCCAAGAAGTTTCAGGACGTCCTCGGGAGGGAATATTCCATGGCCGCGATCGGCTGTGGGACGGAGCACCTTGACGAGGACGAGATGCCCTACAACGACGGGCATTTCCACTCGGGGAGCCTCGCGTACGCGGTCCCCAGCGTCATCGAGATAGCGCGCAGGGCGCAGGAGCGGTGCACCGCCGTGGGCGGGGGCTTGAACGTCGGGTTCGTCCACGCCGGCGGGATAGAGATAGTGAGGGGCAGTGAGGCCGAGAAATACGCCATCGAACTCGAGAGGATCCTTCGCGCGATAAGGCCGTGAAAGGCCGCCGGGGCAATTAGAATAACCTTTATAAAACGCGGAAAGCCTGTCCCCGCAATGGCAAAAGGCGTGATAATCAACTACAGGGGCTCCCACAAGACGAAGAAGAAGCCCAACCAGATGGTCGTCGTCCCCGCGGGGATCAAGGGGAAAGAGGATTCCCTCAAGCTCATCGGCTCGCGCGTCACCTGGACGAACGGCAAGACAACAATCTCCGGCACCGCGACGCATCTGCACGGCGCCAAAGGGGCGCTGCGGGTGCGCTTCGACAAGGGCCTGCCCGGCGAGGCCGTCGGGACGCAGGTAGAGATAAAGAAATAAGCCTTCGGAAGGGAAAAATAAAGGGGGCTTGCGCCCCCTTTTTCGTCCTTACTCCTGGAGGTAGGGTATGTCCGGGTGCGACGGGGCGCAGTCTTCGATCATCTGCTGGCGCTTTAACTCTTCGACGCACTTCTTGTTGTTCTCCTGTCTCTCTTCCTCCTTTTTCTTGACTACCCTGGCGCCCGGCGAAAGCCAGTCGTGGACTTTCGCCGGAAGCTCACTGTTCCGGGCAGCCGTGGAAAACGGAGATTCGTAGACCTGCTCGGCTCCGTGCTCGCGCGCGTATTCTGTGGCATCGCGCTCGTTGTCCTTAGCCATCTGGGCCGCCGTGTACGGATTCGCGGGCGTTTCATCGTCGCACATCTTGAAACCCTGCTTCAAGCCCTGGTAAACCATTGGAACCGAAAAGCCGACCGTCACGGCGCCGACCACGCCGACGAGATCAGGCTCGCGCCCGACTACCTCTGCTATTTGCGGTATCATATTCGAAACGTATTCTCCTATTTGCTGGACCGCCTGCGCCGCTTCGGGCGAAACGTAAGTCGCAGCGTATATCGCAGCCGCAAGAGCCGTGCCAGTCAATATTGTTGTTCCTGCTCCCATTTTTTATCACCTAACCGTACTATCTTTTTCTATCCTTTTAAACTTTACTATAATTACAGCAGTAAATAATTAATACTTTTGTGCTCGAATTTTTGCCAGTTCCATTCTTGCCGTAATTCACGTTTAAGTTG